>JBCCUO010000951.1:0-1795 GCA_039196805.1 Planctomycetota bacterium
CATCGCTTTCCTCAGCGGTCACCATGACTTGGCACAGTTCGACGTCGGACAACAAAGCGAAGTCAGCGTCGAAAGTGGAGTAAACTGCAAGGCCCCCGGTGAAAATCTCGTCGGCGAAGTTTTCAGGTCGGCTTTTCTGCTCGGGCTCGTCTCGCCCTCAGCGGGATGAGGGAGCGGGGTCGGCGAGCGACTGTGATGCCGTCAAGATCGCAACCCGAACGTCGCTTTGTTCCCTTTGAAGAACCCAATGGTGTTAATACGAAGGTATCGAGGATGAAGCGAACGCAAGACAATCCGATCGCTCGATCGATGGGCGTCCTTTTGGTCCTGGTCGCTGTTTCGCATGCGGACGCTCAGCAGGCTGGGAAACCGCTTCAGGTCTACCTCCTGGCTGGGCAATCCAACATGCAGGGGCACGCCCACGTGCGTACCTTCGATCACATCGGAATGGATCCGGATACAGCTCCTCTTTTGAAGGTGATGCGGAACGAAGTTGGATCGCCGCGGACCTGCGAAAACGTCTGGATCTCTTCGATCGGTGCGTCGAGTGGCGATGAAGAGAAATACGGACAGTTGACGGTCGGTTTTGGTGCGAAAGCTGGAGGCCCCAAGATCGGTCCTGAGTTCACGTTCGGCATCTACACGCAGCGCGCCATCAAGCAGCCGATGCTGATCATCAAGACTGCCTGGGGTGGCAAGTCGTTGCACACGGACTTTCGTCCACCGAGCGCGGGCCCGTCCGAGTTGAGCGAGCAGCAGCTCGAAAACCTGCGGCGACGTGGGCGAGACGTTGCACAGGCCCAAGCCGAACGTGTCAGGGCGACCGGACACTATTACCGATTGATGATCCAACACATCGAGAAAGTGCTCGGAAACATCAAGCGAGTCTGTCCGGACTACGACCCGTCGAGCGGCTACGAATTGGCCGGCTTCGTTTGGTTTCAAGGTTGGAATGACATGGTCGATCGAGGAGCGTACCCGAATCGAGGCGAGCCCGGCGGCTACGACGCCTACAGCGACGTCCTGTGCCACTTCATTCGCGATGTCCGTCGTGACTTGTCAGCGCCCAAGCTTCCGTTTGTGATTGGAGTCATGGGAGTGGGAGGCCCTGTGGATCGATACGACGCGAGTCAGCAGCGGTATCGAGTGGTTCACCAAGAGTTTCGAAAGGCGATGGCCGCGCCCGCTGCCAAGCCGGAATTCCAGGGGAACGTGGCCGTGGTCCTGACCGAAAACTATTGGGATAAAGAGCTTTCCGATTTGGCTTTACGCTGGGATCAGGTGAAGGCAGAAAACCGTCGTCTGAACCAAGACAAGTCACTCAGCCGGGACGACCGGAGCAAGGCGCTGGACGAATTCACTGCCAAGCACTTTTCCCCCGCCGAGTTGAAGACGTGGGAGACCGGCGCATCCAACGCCGCCTACCACTACCTCGGTTCGGCCAAGATCATCGGGCAGATTGGTCAAGCGTTTGCGGATGCCCTACTGACACTGAGATAGCATCGTTTCAGCCTGACCACGGTGTCAGCATTGCAGTGAAGAGTCGTCGCCCGCACCGAGAGGTTTGCGGTTCCGTGGTCCACCCTTCAACAACATTTCGTCCAAGGCCAGATCAAGGTCCTCGCCGGCAAGCGTTGCATCTGGTGCTCGCTCAACAGTGAACTGGGTGGCTCCCGTTGCTTTGCTGAGAATCTGTGCTGGTGAACCAGACAGTCGACCATTGTAAGCGGTTCGATGGACGAACAGGTTTGCCGAAGTGGCGACATGATCCGAACCGGGTGCTGGTGCACAGCGG
>JBCCUO010000952.1:0-1791 GCA_039196805.1 Planctomycetota bacterium
CAAACCAAGAATTTTAGAAGAGTAATCCCGGAAATCTCATCCAGCAGTCCACAACCGATCAAGGATGACTTGACCACCGAGCGGACGGAGCCGATCGCTTGCTTGATCGGTGACTCCACTTCGTCGCGATCGCCCTCGGAGTAATCCAGGATCGTTTGGGGAGAAAGTTCGTCGACCGCTTGTTCCAACAGGTCGCGGTTGGAAAGCAATGAGACGATCGACCGAATCTCGCGTTCCTGCGTGTCCGTGACGCTGATCAGTTGCCCGCTTGCTTCGGCCGTGGGGTCGACCGAAACCGTTTCGCGGCCAACTCGCACAAAAAGTTTCGCCGATGACTGATAGTCCCGCCCGCGAGCGGTGGCGTAAACGAATGCCAAGGTCGACAACAGCAATGTCGTTCCAATGACCTTCCAGCGATGACGCAGCAACGCGCGCAGGAAACCCGGCAGGGACAGCACGTCGATGGGAGTCAGCGGGTCATTCATAGCGGGCAACGTTCGCGACAAACCAAAGGGCAAGGGCCGATGTTTCGAGAGCATTCGGGCCCAACCGGCAGACTAACCTCAGGGACCTCGAATGCAACGACCCGAGTCGCTGAGAGGCAATTGCGAGCCGCAAGGGGATCGATGAGGGAAATATAACCCGATTGGCACGAATGTGCCGAATATCCCGATTCGCTCCTTCACGATGCTAAACTCAGTGCCATGACTGACCCCACTTTCGATCGATTTCGTCTCCACGGGCACCATGCCCTGGTCACCGGTGGCACTCAAGGGATTGGCGCGGCCATCGCCGAGGGGATCGCCCAAGCGGGTGCCGACGTGACGCTGATCGGGCTACATGACGATGACGCAGCGCAGGCCACGCTTCAGCGATGTCGGGGACACGGTGTCCGCTGCCAGCTGATCGTCGTCGATCTGGCAATGCCCATATCTTTGATTCTCGAAGCGTTGTTCGTCCAACATGCTGAGCAACTCCGCAGCGTTGACCTCTTGGTCAACAACGCGGGCATTTGCATCGATGTGCCATTCTTGGAAATGGACCTGGATCGCTATCAACGCACGCAGCAAGTCAACGTGACCGCGGGCTATTTTTTGACTCAAGCGTTTGCTAGGCGATGGGTCGCTGACAAGATCCCTGGCCGCGTGCTCTTCACCGGATCGATCAATGGGCAGCTGTCGGAGATGGATCACTCAGCCTACGACACCAGTAAGGGAGCGGTCGCATCAATGGTTCGGACGTTGTGCGTAGCCTTGGCACCTCTCGGAATTCGGGTCAACGCCATCGCGCCCGGACTGATCCGCACCCCATTAACCAGCCCCACCATCGACCAACCCGAGTTTCATCGCTGGATGCAAGTCCATACACCTGATGGCAGAGTCCCGGGACCCGAAGTCTGTGCTGGCGCCGCCGTGTTCCTGCTTTCGGATGCTGCAGAGTTCGTTCACGGGCAGACTCTGTTGGTGGACGGTGGAATCTCCGCGATGCAGGTCCCGGAGTTGCCGTCTTGATGAATTGGTACGAAGTCACCAACGCCGAGACACTAAGGTCTCCCTCGCTGTTGGTGTACCCCGATCGTGTGGAACAGAATCTTCGCCGAATGATTCTGTTGGCGGGCGATGGCCAGCGCCTGCGCCCGCACGTCAAAACCCACAAGCTGCCTCAGATCGTCAAGATGAAACGGCAACTTGGGATCGACAAGTTGAAAGCGGCCACGCTGGCTGAGGCGGAGATGACGGCGGCTGCAGGCGGCCAAGATGTCTTGCTGGCGAATCAACCGGTCGGCCCAGC
>JBCCUO010000953.1:0-1786 GCA_039196805.1 Planctomycetota bacterium
GTCAAATTCAGCGGTCGGACGACGCACGACGTTCCCCCGCCGCAGCACCCACTCGGGCCGCTCGAACATTCTCTGTCGGTCGGCTTGATTGCGATACACAACCAGATCCGCCACCGCACCGGGTCCCAAATGTCCCAAATTTCTTAGCCCCAAGATTCTTGCCGGCGCAGAGCGAGTCATCACAGCAATCTGCTCCAGCGAATACTCGCGGTCCAATCCGCCCAGCTGACTAGCCGCCGCCGCATCGCGGTGAATCTCTGCGAGCGCGGTAGCGCGAAACGAACGATCGCACAACAGACGAATCAGATGGGGATAGGCGGTGAAAGGAGCCCCATTGGGATGATCGGTCGTCAGGAAAACGCGACTCGGATCGTCGACCATCAAGAATAGCTCTAGTCCGATCGCCCACTGCAGGCTGTGAACGTACTGTCGGTGCCGATAGCGAAAGGGCACGACCCCGCATCCTGCTTCACATTCCACGTCGACCAAGATCGATTTCTTGGGGTCGGCTAATCGAAAGTTAGCGTGCTGGTGCATGGTGTCGGCGCTAATCGTCACGGTTTGACCAAACATGACTTGGCCCACATCGATCGTCACATTGGGGTGACGGTCCAGGGCGGCCACCAATTGCTCCGAAGCGGATGACATGCCTAGCACACCGTTCGCGCCATAGCAGTGGAATTGAACGTGGGTCAGATGAATCGGCAAACCTTGTGCTGCTTCGATCGTCTTGAGGGTCGACCGGATGTTGCCGGGCACTCCCAAATTACTGCAGTGGACGTGAAGGGGATGCGTCAAACCGATCGCTTGCGTCGCTTCGCAGAGCGTACGAATCAGTTGCGCCGGCGTGACGCCATACTTCGGGTGCGGCGTATCAACATCAAACTCGCGCGTCTCAAACTTGAAGGCACTGATCCCACCGGGGTTTACCACCTTGACCGCGATCGCCTGTGTTGCGCGGACCATCCAGGCGACGTAGTCGTTGATCACAGACTGATCGATGCCGTCCGCGATCATCGACAACAAGACGTCATCGTTACCCAGCAGGCAGTATCCGCCTGTATCCAATCCCGCAACGTCTCGCATTTCGGCATGCGCGGCCCGGGCGTTACAGGGCAAGACGGCCGGCTCAAACGCGGCGGTATAGCCCATGTCCAGATACCGCTGGGCGGTCCGGCTGGCGGTCGGTAAAAACGCCTCTTTCCCGGGTTGATCTTGGTTCACGTCGCTGGTCAGTAACCTAGCCAACGTCGCTTTTCCTCCGCCGATGTGCGAATGGATGTCAATGCCACCCGCCATGATCACGCAATCGCGAGCGTCGATGGTCAATGACGCCGCGTCCATGCCTGCACTGGGACCGTCACCGGCCGCACCCGGAGACGCAACCACTCGGTCGTCACGAATGAAGAGATCCTGAACACGATTGACACCGTTGGCCGGATCAAGAACATGCCCACCGGTGATTCGAGTCAGCATATTGCGATGCGTTTGGTAGCCGGTGTCGGTCTCATGATTCCATTGGCTCGGCGGCGAACGCCTTGGGTTGCTGCAGGCGACGAAGTGTGGCAAGGTTGAGCACCAGTGTAGCCGCCGATCGCGTTCCTCAGCACCGCCCCCATCATGACCGAACCGACCGGGCCCCCAAGTGCAACCAAGCCCGCTTCAACCGGCAAGAAGCAACGTGTGACGACGCGGACGCTACAGAAATTGCGCCGCGATGGCAGCGCAATTTCAATGCTGACGGCATACGACTTCCCAACAGCCCAGTATCTGGACCGCGCCGGCA
>JBCCUO010000954.1:0-1783 GCA_039196805.1 Planctomycetota bacterium
CCTCGCCCTCGCAACTGCCCGACCCCAACCCGTAATTGACAAGAGTGCTTGTGCTTCTTAGTCTCCGCACTCTACTTGCAGAAACTGCGGCCTTCAGGCATCACTCCGACGACCGAAGATCATTCCTGACACAGATCCCAAACACGTCTCTGTGAAAACGCTCAAAAGCATTATCATCCGCGTCGCCGGCCCCATTTGCCGGACCTGACGCGGGGAGGACGAAACGTCAGTCATGCCGCTGGGAACCACCCTTCGGCAGATGTCGCGCTGACGCTTGTTTGTTGATGCAGCAACCGACACGAACCCCCGAGGCAGGCCCCATTGCTTCGGGGGTTTTTTCGTGTCGCCCCGAAGCCCGCCTGCAATCCCTCTACCGCACCCAGAACCATCCCGATGACCGACCGACCGATTCTGATTTACGACACCACGCTCCGCGATGGTTCGCAGGGCGAGGGCGTGAGCTTTTCGCTGCAGGACAAATTGAACATCGCCGAGAGGTTGGCGGAAATTGGGATCGAGTACATCGAGGGTGGCTATCCGCTGTCCAACGAGAAAGACGTGGCGTTCTTTCAACAGATCAAGCAGCGCAGCGTTGGTGACAGCAAGATTTGTGCGTTCGGGATGACGCGCCGTCGCTCGATGAAGGCGGAAGATGATCCGGGCATGCAGGCGTTGGCCGCAGCGGAGACGCCCTGCGTTACGTTGGTCGGCAAGACTTGGGACTATCACGTTACCGAAGTGTTGCGAGCGTCGTTGCCCGAGAATCTCGAGATGATCGGTGAAAGCACCGAGTTCCTTTGCCGCGGTGCGGAAGTGATTTACGACGCCGAGCATTTCTTTGACGGCTACGCAGCCAATCCCGACTACGCGATCGCAACCTTGCGTGCAGCCGCCTCGGCTGGCGCAACGTGGATGGTGCTTTGCGATACTACCGGCGGGACTCTGCCCGAGCGGATTGCGGACGTCACGCAAGCTGCTATGGATGGATTGGGCAAATACAACGTTCAGTTCGGAATTCATTGCCACAACGACAGCGAACTAGCGGTCGCCAATTCGCTGGCCGCGGTCGACGTGGGGGCCAATCAGGTACAGGGCACCATCAATGGCATCGGAGAGCGATGCGGGAATGCCGATTTGATCTCGGTGATCGCCAACCTGGCGCTCAAGAAGAAGGGATACCACGTCATCGGTGGCACCGGGCTTCAGCATCTCACCGAGCTGAGCCGATTCGTTTACGAAACCGCGAACCTGCAGTGGCGAAGCAACCAACCCTTTGTCGGCCAAAGCGCCTTTGCGCACAAAGGAGGAATGCACGTTCACGCGATCAATAAAGCGGCCAGCACCTACGAACACATCGATCCCGCAAAAGTCGGCAACGAACGTCGCATCCTGGTCAGCGAACTGTCGGGTCGCAGCAACATTGTTGCAGTCGCCACACAGCACAGCATCGAAGATGACCGCGAACTGATGGATTCGATCCTGGCCGAAGTCGTTCGGTTGGAGAACCAGGGCTACCAGTACGAAAATGCCGGTGCATCCTTTGACTTGCTGGTCAAACGCGTCGCCGGAACCTTTCAATCGCATTTCAACACCGTCAAGTACCGCGTTGTGGCGGGCGACCGTGACAGCAAGAACGCGAACGTGTTCGCCGAAGCGATCATCAAGCTAAAGGTTGGCGACACCGACTGGTTCGATGCCGCCGAGGGCGTCGGTCCGGTCAATGCGCTGGACGCGGCACTTCGCAAGGCTTTACTGGATACTTATCCGTGTCTCAAAGAGATGC
>JBCCUO010000955.1:0-1781 GCA_039196805.1 Planctomycetota bacterium
CTAGCGGAATCGGATTAAGCCTCGAGAAGCGGGGAAACAGAAGAAGAAATTTTTAATCCGCACCTCACACGTACAAGGCCCATGACCAATGCAGCCAGATTCACGGCCCCATGACAGGCAAACGCAAGCCAAGAGCTTCACTGCGAAGCGAGTCGCCCTCCTATTGACAGCATCCGTGATGGTTGCCGTTGGGATGAATCGAGCTGCTTCAAGGGAATCCGCAATCGATGAGGTGATCGTGGTCGAATCGGTAGGTTCCGCCGAGGTGGCTGAAAAGGAACCACGCCACCAGGTCACTGTACGGCAGGCCTTCTCCGGCAGGGCGTTGCGGGAACCGATTCCCGCTCTACGATCGACGGACATCCAGAGCTGGGATGAGCGCAGCCCTAACAACCTACGGACCGCCGCGACGCCAACGCGAATCGCGGATGCTCACATTTACATCGGTAGCGTCAGCAAGCTTTTCGTTGGGTACCTAACACTCAAGCTTGCCGATCAGGGGCTGCTCTCACTCGACGATCCGCTTTCGGCATATCTGCCAAACCATCCCAACGCGGACAAAATCACGATTCGCATGCTGGGTCACCACCGATCGGGTTTGGCGGACATCCTTCGCGACACCGATTTTCGCCAGCAGGTCATTTCGGACCCGACGAGGTGCTGGAAGATCGACGAACTGATCAGCGTGAGCCGCCGGCAAACGCCGGCCGGTTCACCCGGCGGCGGCCGGCGATACGCAAACATCAACTCGATTCTGCTAGCTCGTGTCGCCGAGATTGCCACAAAGACCGAGTTCGCCGAACTGCTTCGCCAACACATATTGGACCCCTGGCAGCTCAGCCAGACCGGGATCGTCGTCAAGCATCTCCCTGTCCCACACACGCTTGCCTTTCGTCACGCGAAGAAGGATCGCTGGTTCTCGTACGGCAAACAGCTGATCAATGTCACCCATTCCAATCCAACTTGGGCAGGTCCAGCTGGCTTCCTCTACTCGACTCTGCACGACCTGCGTGTTTGCGTCCCAAAGCTGGTCACGGGGGCGGGCCTGGAGGCTTCCATCCGAACCGAGCTTCTTCGGTGGCACGAAGGGGATGGCCAGACACGCCACGGATTTCACCTGGATTGTGTGGATGGATGGCTTGGCCACAGCGGAGACGTGCCGGGATTCAATACGTCCGTCTGGTATCACCCCGAATACCAGGTAAGTGTGATTGCCTGGGCGAATCTATCGAACCTAGCAGACGGTTCGATGCCAGCCGAAGTAGCCGCGTCAAGATTGCGTGCCCGCTACCCCCCCAAGCCGTGACGGCAATTGGAGTCGCAATGCCAATTTGCAACGCGACAGCCTCGAGTCAAATTTGTCTGTCCGAGGCGATGCCCAGTTGACCAGGTCATCGCGCAGTGCTGCAAGCCAGGCACGATTTATGATGCAGTGAGCGCTGAAATGCCTTCACTGCCTGCCGCAGCCCGAACGGACTGCAAGCGGAGTGCCCGCAGTCATGACTAATCGGAGAATCGATCGCCGCTTATCGGCGACGACGACGAAGCCAGCCGCACATTCCCAGGCCGAGAATGCCGGCGATACCGGACGGCTCAGGCACCGCGACAGCAGTATCGCTGGCAAAACCCGTGTTCGAGTAGAGTACGTCGACCGTAAACTTGTCCAGCGAGACGAAGCTGAACGGGCCGCTGCTGATCGTCAGTTGGGGCGTGGTGATTGGCCCCGCGATCTCATACTTGGTGAAAAACTGTCCTTGGCCCACTGCGTTCGTGCCGAAGAC
>JBCCUO010000956.1:0-1781 GCA_039196805.1 Planctomycetota bacterium
CGACAGCCACTATTTGTTCGACCGATTCCAAGAGCAGCTCGGCAGACCGGCGTCGGTCTGAGCCGTTCAAGCCGAATCTGCTTCCAAAAACTCTCGCCGTCAGGAAACACCCATGTCCGCCCTGTCCCACACCGCCAAACGAGTCTCAGCCGCGTTGACGTTGGTATTCCTTGGTGGATGGATCAACAGTGGAGTCGCTTCCGCCCATCCCGGACACGGCGCGGTCAGAGGCACCGATCTCCCCAGTCAAGCGGTGCACTACACGACAGAACCAATCCACGTGATCGGGTTGGCCATCGTGGTTGCCTTGGTCGCCGTCGCCATCACCTGGTGCCGAACGCGCGTCGCCGACCAGGCGATCCGTTAAGTCGGATAGTCATCGCCGACCGCTCTGCCGGTCGATGGGCTCCCGGAGAATCGCGACGAACCCGCGGTGAGTGGCGACAATGTAGCCACCCTTCTCCAAAGGCTACCCTTGGATGTGGATCTCGGGTGGCCCGCTGGTTTGCGTTGCAGTGCGTGTGCGGCTCAGGCTCACGGAGTGAGCTGCCGACGATGAAAACTGCGCGATCCTTCTCGACGTGCAGGGCGTCGAGTGAGAGTCGTTCGACGATCATGACCGAATCGGTTTTCTCACCATATGAACCCACAGTGATGCCACCACCCTGCAGCGGGTCAACTCCATTGCCGACCATGGATGAGATCCGTTCCATCCTGCCGCTGGTTTACGATCAGCTAAGCCCGACGCCGCAGCTTTGCTGGCCGCTGCTCTGCCGGCGGGTTGGAGCGACCGTGTGGGTCAAACACGAAAACCATCAGTTGACTGGTGCGTTCAAGGTCCGTGGTGGAATCGTCTATCTGCATCGACTGATCAATAGTCGTCCAGGCCTCGCTGGTGTGATCACCGCGACGCGCGGCAATCATGGGCAGAGCATCGCGTTTGCCGCCAAGCGGCACGGCCTGGACTGCGTGATTGTGGTTCCGCATGGGAACAGCGTGGAGAAGAATCTGGCCATGCAAGCCTGGGGCGGCGAACTGATCGAACAGGGTCGCGACTTCAACGCTGCGGCCGACCACGCCGCCAAGATTGCCCGTGATCGCAATTTGCATTTCGTCCCGTCCTATCACCGAGACCTGATCTGCGGCGTGGCGACCTACTGGCTGGAGCTCTTTGAAACCACGAAAGACTTGGATGCGGTCTATGTGCCGATTGGACTGGGATCCGGCGTCAGTGCCGCAATCGCGGTACGAGATGGCTTGGGCCTCAAGACTCGGATCATCGGCGTTGTCTCGCAGCATGCACCGGCTTACGCGTTGTCCGTTGAAGCGGGTCGGTGTGTCGAGCACGCGCCGACGACCAAAATTGCCGACGGGATCGCCGTGCGGCGGCCCGACACCACGGCACTGGAAGTCATCCGAAATGGCGTCGATCGAATTGTGAGCGTGTCAGATGACGAGATTGCCCAAGCGATGAAAGCGTACTTCGTCGACACCCACAACGTCGCTGAAGGCGCGGGAGCAGCGTCACTGGCCGCGTTGATCAAAGAACGCAAACAGACGCAGGGGCAAACCGTCGGCGTGGTCTTGTGCGGCGGGAACGTAGACCACGACGTCTTTGGCGAAATCTTAGGAACGCAAGATCTATAACTGACAACAACGGCATCACTCTCCCTCCGGGAGAGTCGGCCTCTAAGGGCCAGGGCTTTTAACATGTATCTCTCCGGGCAAGGAGGAGCTTCGCAGTCGATACATGCGTTCCTTTCTTGCACCGTTTTCGGGGA
>JBCCUO010000957.1:0-1780 GCA_039196805.1 Planctomycetota bacterium
CACGCCGCCTCAGGCGTCGTGGATCGCGACAGGGATTTTACCCCGTCGCACTCCGCAAACCACTGGCCGCCGCACGGTCCAAAACGAACGTCACTTCCGAGTGATGGCGAAGCAGCGAAGCGGGCACCGCTTCGCTCACAGAGCCCTCGGCCGCCGCCGCGACAGCTTCCGATTTATCGGCCCCCGTTGCCAACAACACGATGCGCCGAGCCTCCAAGATCGTACCAACCCCCATGGTGATCGCCGTCGTTGGAACTTGGTCGATCGAGTCAAAGAATCGAGCGTTGTTTCGAATCGTTTCGTCCGTCAGATCCACCACTCGAGTCCGACTATTGCGTGCCGAACCGGGTTCGTTGAAAGCAATGTGCCCGTTGTGACCAATGCCAAGCAACTGCAGATCAATGCCTCCGGACGACGCGATTGCTTCCTCGTACCGCCTTGCCTCGGCGTCCGCGTCGATCGCATCCCCGGACGGCACGTTCGCGCGGTCGGCGCTAAGGTCAACGTGGTCGAACAGATGTTGACGCATGAAGTAACAAAAACTCTGTGGATGGTCCGCGGACAGCCCGACGTATTCATCCAAGTTGAACGAGCTGGCCCGTGCGAACGACACGTCTCCTTGTTGATACCGCCGAACGAACTCGCGATACGTCGCGGTCGGAGTGCCGCCGGTTGCCAGTCCCAAGACGGCCGCCGGTTTGTCACGAAGCAAGTCGGCGTACAAATCGGCCACGATGGCCGCCGCTGCGCCATCACTTTCGCAGACAATGATCTTGGGTGAGTAGGGAGTGCTTGTCACGGACTTTCCGGAGGTGTGTCAGGCGATCTCTTGATCGGTTTCGTTCATGGCCGCTAGTAGGTGCTGGCGCCATGCGTCCACCGTCGGCACTCCTGTTCGCAAGTCATCGCGTAGGGTTGGGTGAACAAAGACGCGTACCTGCTTGACGTGATCGTCAAACTGCTGGTGAGCCAACACGGACGCGACAGGCGACACTTCGCCAAGCGGCCTGACCGTGGGTGCCGATCCATCGTGGGACGACGACACGATGTCGACGTTGATGTCGACTTCCAGTTTGACCGGCGGCGCATCGACCAGGACATCCGCGGCGGTGACTGCCAAACCGGTCGACCTGCATAGTCTTTCCGCCAGTCGCTCGGATAACAGCACCAGCCACCAGTACGGTCGCCGCGCCAGTTGCTTGTGCACTTCGTGACCATCCAGGACGTTGAACTCGGCGACGCGTTTGTAGAGACGACGCCGTGGTCCGAACAGTCCCGCAACAAGCGGTTCGGCGACGCTGCCTTCCGCCGCTCGGCAGATCATTTCAATCCACAAGGCATCCGTCAACCGGAACGACGCCTCCAAGTCCAGTCGATGCTGCAACAGGAACACGGCACGCTGCAGCATGGCCGTCGCGGCGCGGACGGCGTGGTGCCAGTAGACCTCGCTGAACATTACGTATCGGCTGAAAACCATGATCTCAGCCGCGGTTCGCCCCTTCGAATTGACGGCAAGCTGGGGTTTGTTGGGGTGAACACACAGTGCACCCAGCAGCCGCTGCCCATCAAAGTTTCGGCCGTAGGGAACACCCGCGTGCAGACTGTCTCGCTGCAGGTAATCCAGTTTGTCGATGTCGACGGGCCCGCTCAGGCAACTGGCAAGTAACCTGGAACTATCGCTTGCACCGGTTCCCAGAATCAACTCCGTTACGTCGTCGAGATCACATTTCCAATCCTCATCAATCGCGTTGGCCGTCTCGTCGCTCTCCAGCCACCGACG
>JBCCUO010000958.1:0-1779 GCA_039196805.1 Planctomycetota bacterium
AACGGTTCGCCCGGATGCGTGGCGTCGACGGTGTACACGCCCGCCTCGTCCGCCAACGGCACGAACGTCGTGCTGTAGTTGCCGTCGCCGTCGGTGACCGCCGTCAGCGTACGAATGAAGCCGTCGTTGTGTTGGACTCGGACCGCGACGGGTAAGTTGGCCGCGCCGGTGCCGCTGGCGGCAAGGGTGGCGGAGCCTGTGATGACCACCGGTGTCCCCTGCACCGTCTGTTCGATGGCAACCTGGGCGGTCGCCGTGTAAGCAGGTGTGATATTAACCGCCGCCGAGTAACCGCGATTGTTGTCTTCCAGGATCTCGTCGACCTGAAACAGGATGTCACTGCTGACAATCACGTAGTAGGTGCCAACGGTTTCCGGTAGCGTCACATCGACTTGCACCTGAGTCGATTCGCCGGCCGCCAGGTCAACGTCGCTGGAGACATCGCCCAACGCAACATCGTCACTGCTCAGGACCGTGTCGGTGGACAGATACAGCCGATCGAACCAGGTAGCCAACGCCGTGGTGCGTCCTTCGTTGGCGACCGTGTAGGTGACCGAAGCCGTTTCGCCGGTGCGGGTCGTTCCGGCAATCTCCAGCGAAGCAATCCGCAAGTCCGGTTTGTCGATGTCGCTGACAATCAGGATCGCTTGGCCGAAATTGAAGGACGATGCCGTGGCGCGAATTCGTACGACTTGGTTGCCATCGGATACGTTGTCTTCGACGGTGTCGACATCGAAGTCGGCCGATCGCTGGCCCGCGGGGATCGTCACCGTTGAAGGCACGGTTGCTTCGCCCGGATCATCACTGGTAAGGGTGACGACCAGAGGCTGCGAAAGATCGTCCGTATTCCGCGTGACCTGTCCGACGGCCGCTGGAGTGATGGCACCCTCCACCGCTAGCCCACGGTCCAACTCAACCGTCAGCGTGGGACTGTCATTGTCGTGAACCAAGACCTCAGCGCTCGTGCCCGGTTGAACCTGGCTGACCTCGTCCAGGGCATCCAGAGCAAACGCAGAGATCGTCACCGTCTGACTGTCGCCGGAGGTGAAGTTGTCGAGTGGGATCAGCACGAACTCGACCGAATCGCGTCCTGCCGGAATACGGACCTCGGTCGGCACCTGCAGTCGGCTGCTGTCGCTGCTGAGAATCAAGACGTCCAACGGTCGTTCGGTAGGCCCGGTTCGCGTGACCGTGGCCAAAGTGGCGGGGCCGTTGACGTTTTCCGCGATCACCTCGTCTCGTAGCGCAAGCTGCAATCCAAACTCGGTGGCATCGATCACTTCGATCGTGGTGTCGTACTGATTGCCGTACGCACCGGCGCGAAGTGCGAAGCTGCGGTCGATTTCTACGGCGACGTCAGCAACCGCTTCGATCTCGAATGACAACTGGGACTGTCCAGCGGCGAACGTGACGGACGCAGGGAAAGCCAGTTGGCCCGGACCACTGGTGGCCAGCGATACGAACAGCGATTCGCCCGCCGCGCTTTCCGGACGGGTCAAGGTGGCGGTGATCGCCTCGCCCTCCGTCACCGAGTTCGCCGAGAGCGACCAAGCCAAGGTAGCGTCCGAAGTGTCAAGCACGCCCCAGACAAGATCGCCGGACAGAAACTCGGGGTCGACCTCCCCGCCAGGCAGGAGGACCTCCGCACGCAACACCGCCGTCGTGTTCCCATCGACCTGATTGTCTTGCACCCCCGCGACAGCGAACTCAACCCAGTTCTGCCCGGCTGGAATGGTGACCTCGGCAGGGCTTTGCAGTTCACCGGGATCAGATGAATTC
>JBCCUO010000959.1:0-1779 GCA_039196805.1 Planctomycetota bacterium
AGCAAACCGAACGCAGCCGGAAAGGTTTGCCAGATCGTTCCGCCAGGCAAAGGCTACTGGTCATGCGGTGGCGTGCCTACAATATCGCCGCCACTCCTCTTCTATGGTCAAAGCCGATGCAGCCGATACGCCTTTCACAACCGGCAACGCGAAACGTCCTGATCACCGTGACCGTCTTCCTGTTGGCGTTCCACGTCAATCTCCACAACGCCGCGGCGCAGGACGGCAGTTTCTTGGAGGGCCTGTTTCGAACCATCACCGAGGCCAAGATTCAGCGTGATCGAGAAAAAGAGGCCGAACGTCGACGCCGCGAAGAAGAGGCCCGCCGCAATCCACCGTCACGACAACCCGAATCGATCGGCGTGCCGACGTCCGGGTTCCCCAGCGGTCCGTTTGGGCGCGCCCCCGAGTCACGCGCCCCGCAAAGGCCAACGATTGCTCGACCGACACCGCGACCATCCGGAGGACCGCCGACCAGCATCAACGTTCGAAGTCGCAAGGCGGCCGACTTCGTTCGCCAGCTGGTAGGCTTCAACGACCAGCTATCACCACTCATCGATCAGCTGCGACGGGATGCTGCCAAGCAAAGTCGGTACCGCGCAATTCTTCCGGACGCTTACCGCGTCGCCGCGGACACGCGTGCTTTGATTCAGCGTTGTGACGGACTGCAGGACCCATTGACGCTCAACGATCCGTATTGCGAACTGGATGCGCGTTGGCGAACACTCTCGTTCCGATTGCGTTCGTTGGACGGATTGTCCAGCGGCATCACAACCTATGTCCGTCAGTGCGACAAGCTTTGCCGCGCGATCAATCAATCGCTGGGCATCGACCCACAGTTTGATCGTCACGGGCTGCATGACTTGCTGATCGTGGCCGCAACCCACATGCAGACACTGCTGGATGATCTGCGATTGTCGGGGCTGCCACGAAGTCAGTGCGAGTCACTGGAGCATGATGGTCGCTTGCTGCGTCAACGGTTGATTGCCCAAGCTGACCAAATCGAAGAGGTGACTTACCAAGACGTCGTGGTCCGCTTCTCTGACTTCGTCCATCTGTGGCAGCCGTACGCGGCCCGTATCAGCCAGGTCGGCAACGCTTACTTGAACCGCCGATTGGATCGAATCAGTGAATGTGGTGACAAGACGTACGCCCTGCTTTGGATGCCACCGCCACGGCCCCCGGTCGATCTGGTGCGTCTGGCCAAGGAACTGCAAGCCAGCTGCAACCAGATGTTGGACCAGCTCTCGTTCCGAGCCATGGTTTCGCTTTCACGACAGCAGCAACTTGATCTACTGGAACAAACACGGCGACTGGACGAGTTATGTCGCCGATTGCAAACGGCAACGGCACAAGGTCGTCCCCGAGGCGAACTGGAGACCATCTTCGCCGACATCGACCGGACCTGGGTGACTATCATGCCGACCCTTCAACGATTGACGACGATCGAAGCCGGAACCGTGGATTCAATCCGACGCGGATGTCGGCATCTGCGAGAGGTCTTGGGCGGTGGCGCGCCGGCACCGGTCATCGACATGGAAGCCCTGCTATCGTTGGCCGCTTCGTTGGAGGGATCGGCCGAGTACTTTGATGCCGATGTCCGACGCTACGAGCGATATCTCACGCCCAGCGCCTACCGTGAATCAGTGCGGGAAGCGTCACGCGACTTCTATCGGTACGCCAAGCGTCTGCACCATCAAATCGAATCGCGTGACAATCTCTCCAACATCGAAGAATCGGCCAATAAGGCTCTCCGCGCCTTCGATTCGCTCAACCAGG
>JBCCUO010000960.1:0-1766 GCA_039196805.1 Planctomycetota bacterium
ATCGTCTTTTCCAACTTCATGAGCAAAGGGGTCTACATCTACGAAGGGGGGACGGAAGACCTAGTCGCCAGGATGAAAAAAGAACTCCAAGCCAACGGAGTCGACATTCATATCAACTGTCGCGTCGAAAGGATTGACGTCAAAGAGGGTCGCGTCAGCGCGGTCCAGGTCAACGGCCGAACGATTCGCACGCGATCCATCGTCAGTAACGCCAACCTGAAATCCACAGTCCTCAAAATGCTTCAGCCCGAAGTTCTGGAAAGGGACTATCGGGACCGCGCCGAGGCGGTCCGGCTGAACAACAGCAGCACTCAGGTTTACATGGCGCTGAAACCAGGCGAGTCGATTGACGAGTCGCGAGGCGACCTGTTCTTCACCAGTACGGCCAAGGAATTCCGGACCGACCTATTACTCAGTCGTGACATCACGAGTCGAACGTTCAGCTTTTACTACCCACGAACACGCCCGGAAAAGAAGGAGCGTTACGCGATTGTCAGCAGCACCAACGCGAATTGGTCCGACTGGGCGGATCTGAACGAAGAGGATTATGCCGCCAGCAAAGCTGACTTGATCGAGACGACACTGGAAGCCCTGGAACGCTACATTCCCAACATCCGCCAGAAGATCGATCGTGCCGAAGCGGCCACACCGCGGACCTTCAACCACTACACTCTTCACGAACTTGGTGCCAGTTTTGGCACCAAGTTTGAAGGCCTGGGCGTCAGTCGCGAACTACCACAGCAGGTGGGTGGAATGTTCCACGCCGGTAGCTGCGGAATCATCATGAGCGGCTGGTTGGGCGCGATCAACTATGGCGTGATCGTCAGCAACGAAGTGGATCAGATGCTGACCACCGAAACCGCCGCCGTGTAGTCTTTTCTTCGATCGATGTTTAGGAAGCGATGCTATGCAACTCTGTCGACTGCTTGATCCCATTACCGGCCCGACCTACGCACTGTATCGCGATGCGATGATCTGTCCGGTCGCCGGTCTGGCCGACAAGGTCGCTGACGGCGATGAAAAACTTGCGTTGAATTCCCGGTGGTGGGAACAGCTGAATGAACCGGAAGCCGACGCCTGGTTGCCGGCCCCCACACGACTGCTTCCTCCCGTTCCCAATCCCGAGAAAATCATTTGCATCGGGCTGAATTATCTGGACCACGCGATCGAAACCGGAGCGGAGCCACCGACTGAGCCGGTTGTGTTCAGCAAATTCAACACCGCTCTGGTCGGACACGGGGACACCATCGAATTGCCACCCAACTCGAATCAGGTGGACTACGAAGCAGAACTAGTCGTGGTGATCGGTCGCGACACCAAGAACGTCAGCGTCGATGCCGCGATGGATCACGTCCTGGGCTATTGCTGTGGTCATGACGTTTCAGCTAGGGACTGGCAGAAGGGCCGGCCCGGCGGACAATGGTTACTTGGCAAGACATTTGACACGTTCGCGCCCCTGGGACCAGCGTTGGTGCTGAAGGATGAAGTCGCCGATCCTGGCAATTTGGGGGTTCGCATGCATTTGAACGGGCAAACGGTTCAGGACAGCACGACCGCGCAATTGATCTTCGACATTCCCACGCTGATCTCCCATCTGTCTTCGATCTTTACGCTACGAGCGGGTGACCTGATTTATACGGGAACACCTCCGGGCGTCGGAGCCGCAAGGCAACCGCCGTTGTTCCTGAAGCCGGGTGATGTCTGCGAGGTCGAGATCGAGAGCGTGGGCAAGCTTTCCAATCCGTGCCGATGACGTTGCGGGAACG
>JBCCUO010000961.1:0-1765 GCA_039196805.1 Planctomycetota bacterium
AGGAACGCAAGCAAGTGGTGAAGGCCAAGGACCTGTGGCTCGACATCGGCGCGAAGGATAAGGAAGAAGCTTCAAGCGTCGTGGCCATTGGCGATCCCGTGACGCTGGAACTTGGTTATCAAGAGATGCGTAACGGCCTCGCCAACTCGCCCGGCATGGACGACAAGACCGGCCTCTGGGTCTGCGTGGAAGCAGGCCGGCGTGCCAAGGAGCGGGGCGGACTGAACGTGTCGGTACATGTGGCCTCGACTGTGCAGGAAGAGATCGGCCTTCGCGGTGCCACCACCAGTGCTTATGGCGTGAACCCTCAAGTGGGCATCGCTGTGGATGTGACCCACGCCACCGATTGCCCCACCGTGGATAAGAATCAGGAGGGCGACATCAAGGTCGGCGGTGGGCCCGTCGTGTATCGCGGCGCCAACATGAACCCAGTGGTGGTCGACCATCTGCGTGCGGCCGGCGACAAAGCCAACATCGACCTGCAATGGGGAGCCATCGGCCGCGGCACCGGCACAGACGCCAACGCCATGCAACTGGCCCGCGGCGGCGTCGCCACCGGTTTGGTCAGCGTCCCCAACCGCTACATGCACAGTGCGGTGGAAGTCATCTCGCTGGACGATTTGGACGCCTGTGCCGATCTACTGGCCGAGTTCGCCCTGGGGATCGCCGCCGAAGAGGATTTCACGCCCAAGTAGTCGCATCCTGGCTCTTTAAGCGTGAGAAATCGCTCTCTCGAAACGACTGCAAGTGACGCGTCGACACGGATCACGTGGCGATCCGGCTGGGCTGTCGCGATGCGCTTGCGGTCATGGTGTGATAAAATGCGTGGAGTGACTTCTAAATCTCCAACTCTCCGAGGGTTCTATGTTCAAGGCGGTTACTCTTAGTCTGTGGCTATCTATATTTCTCCTATCTATTTCCTTCGCCGCTGAGCCTGCCACCGATTTGACCGTCGGCGAAGGGTTTACGAACCCGATCGGCTTCCACGATCCAACACCGACGTTCTCGTGGAAGCTGCCGGCAGGTGTTGAGAAGCAAACGGCGTATCAGATCACGCTTGCACGTGGTCTCGAACGGTGGGATAGCGGCTGGATCGAATCCGAACAGTCGGTGCGTGTTCCTTGGACGGGGCAACCATTTGAATCTCGTGAAGGTGGATGTTGGAAGGTGCGCTATCGCGATCAGGATGGGAATGAATCTGACTGGTCCGACTTCGCCAGATTCACGATGGGCCTGCAATCAAAAGATGATTGGCAAGCCAAGTGGATTCGGCCTAAAGAGTCGAGTGATCCCAAGCAAGAGCCAGTTGCATGGTTGCGGAAGAAGTTCACTGTCGACGCTGCTGGTCATGGCTCGGCTCATCTATACGTCACTGCCCGTGGCATGTTCGATGTTAAGCTGAATGGTATCCGAGTAAGTGATGATTACTTCGCTAACGGCTGGACCTCGTACAATAATCGAATTGACACTCTGACTTATAAAGTTCACCGGCTGATTAAGCAGGGCGAGAATACAATCGAGGTTGCCCTTGGAAAAGGTTGGTACGGTGGACGCCTGGTGGCCAAAGGCAATTACGCCGTCTATGGGGCTGATCCTGAGGCATTGGTACAGCTTGAAATTGCGTTGCCAGAAGGGAAGAAACAAGTCGTCGTCTCGGACGAAACCTGGGAAGGCACTTGGACCGGCCCCATTAAGTCGTCAAGCATCTACGACGGCGAACACTACGACGCCACGCAGCCGATCACCGATTGGCAACCAGTGGTCG
>JBCCUO010000962.1:0-1763 GCA_039196805.1 Planctomycetota bacterium
ACCGCAGCGAGGTGCAAGCTTTCGTCGAATTCTTCATGGAGAATGTTTCAGAAGCGTGCGAAAAGGTTGGCTACGTTAGGCTGCCGCCGCAGATTATCGATCAGGGCTTCCAGAACATTGATATCCGTGCGCTGGGCACCCACTTTGTGACCGACAAAGGCGAAAGTCGTAGTGGGCCATTGGCCGACAACTTTGTGCCTTCGAATTTGACCGAATAGTTCTCGATCTCGAATCCACTCGCGATGATTCCCACCGCGCTTCAGAACAAGAAGTTCAAATCGACCAGCGCGGGTATTGCCTGGGAACGGGCGATCGTGTTTTCACTGGGGATCTGCGGCCTGATCACGGTCCTGGTGACGGTCGGCATCCTGGTGATGCTGGTCACCCAAAGTTGGGGATTCTTTCAGAGCGAGTACGTCTCGGCTGGCGACTTTTTGACGGGCACCGAATGGTCGGCCCTGCAGTCCAAGGAGATCGACAAGGCGAAGTTTGGCATCTGGCCGCTGCTGAGCGGAACGCTACGGGTGACCGTGATTGCCATGATCGTGGCGCTTCCGCTTGGGCTGGTGACGGCGATCTATCTAAGCGAGTTCGCCTCACGGCCGGTCCGTTCGATTCTCAAACCGACGCTGGAAGTCATCGCCGGCATTCCCACTGTCGTGCTGGGATACTTCGCGATCCTGGTGATCAGCCCTTCGCTACAGTGGATCAGCGGTGGCGCGTTTGACACGTTCAACGCGGCCAGCGCGGGCATCGCCGTCGGCATCTTGTGTCTGCCGATGGTCTGCAGCTTGGCCGAAGACGCTTTGCATGCCGTCCCCAATAGTCTTCGCGAAGGCGCTTACGGCTTGGGAAGTACGCGGTTTGAAACTGCGGTGAAGGTGGTCGTCCCCGGAGCGCTCTCCGGACTGGTGTCGGCATTCTTGCTGGCGTTCAGTCGCGCGATTGGCGAAACGATGATCGTCGCGCTTGCCGCCGGTACTCGAGCCACCTTCACGTTCGACGCTCGCCAGCAGTCCCAAACGATGACCGGCTTCATCGTCGAAATGATCAAGAGCGAAAATGAATACGGGACGGTTCAGTACTACAGTCTGTACGGCGTTGCGATCACGCTGTTTGTGATCACCTTTGCGATGACCTTGCTGGGGCAGATCATCCGGCGTCGCTATCAGGAGTCGTACAGTTGACGACGCCAGCCGCGCTAGAAAACGTCGATCCTGAATTCCAGGCCAAGAATGCCTCTAGGCGGCGAGCCCTCAGCACCGCGTTCTATGGCGTGTGTGTTGCGGTCGCCATGCTGAGCGTCATCGTGCTGATCGTGCTGCTGGCGTCGATCGGGTACCAAGGGCAGGGGCGACTGACCGCTGACCTGGTGAAGAATGCTCACAGTGAATTGACGCCAGCGTCCGCCGGGATGGGGCCGTCCATTATCGGATCGCTGGCCGTCGTTTTCGTCTGCGCCCTGTTTGCGATCCCGCTGGGAGTGGGGACGGCGATCTTCCTGGAGGAGTTCAAGCCAAAGGCCAAGCTGCTGCAGTATCTGCGCGGCTTCCTGCAGCTGAACATCGCGAACTTGGCCGGTGTTCCATCGATTGTCTACGGGCTGCTTGGGTTGTCCGTGTTTGTCTACATGTTCAATGTCTTCGGCCGAATTCAGGTCAACGAGTCGAGCGGTATCGAGATCGTTGGCGTTGATCACTATTACCAGGTGCTGACGCTGGAAAGCGGCGTCACCGTTTTCATCCCGCAGACCGACCGCAGCC
>JBCCUO010000963.1:0-1763 GCA_039196805.1 Planctomycetota bacterium
AGGGCCAGGCTCGGCGCTCGGCGCTGAAACCGCGAAGCGGTGGTTTCGATAGGCTGGGACGAAGTCCCAGTTTCGCGACCACCAACGCACTTGAACCGCGAAGCGGTAACACAAACGCATCGCCACTAACTCCGCGTCGAAGCGCTTCGCGGCCCAATAGGCTCGGGACCGCAAAGTGGTCTGGCAACACTATCGCGCGCAGCGAACGACGGCTTGTTAGATTTTGCCGTCCAGCCCCATCTGGTAGTACTTGTGCGTGATTTTGTCCTGGTTTTCCAGTAGCCAGTCGATCGATGGTTCGCAAGTCATTGCTTTGTGGATCGCTTGCGTCATCGCCTTGCGGTGAATGTCGAAGAGCGCCTTGTGATCCAAGTTATCATCGTTGATCACCCCAGGGTTCAGCCAGACGCTGCAGATGATGCCCAGTTCATTGGCCTTTTCTTTGGGCAGGTCGCCGGCTCGAACCGCATCCAACACGCCGTTTGCGATCGCGGCCTGGACAGTTCCCATCAAAATGTTTGTGTAGCGGCTGTTTTTGACCGTCACTTTGCTGACGCACAGCGTCACGGGCCGTACTTGAACGTCGGTGTTTAGGATCGCGAACACCTTGGAATGCCCCATCGACTGGTCACCCGTGAGCGTGGCCAACGCGGTGCCCACAGGGCCGTCTAATTCGCCGATGACCACTTCGGGTTCTGCTGCCGTGAAAGGGGGACCACCGGCGACCAACGCCTCGCCCGTGCGCATTACGATTCGATCTGTCATTCACTTGTCTCCAGGTTGATTTGGGCCGACATCATTCCATCATCGGGCACGGCTGGATAGACCCATCGAGTCAACTGACGGTGCCAGCAATTCTGCTGAATCGACGCGCGAAAGATCTTGATCAAAGCGACTTCCCCGAACGTGTTGCGTCCCGCAACCACGGCTTGGGCTTGATCGACTGGGAAGCCGGGAAGAACAAGACTAGCATCGATTGATCGATAGACGCCGCCCGACAGACAGAAAAGGCTTAGCTGATCGCCGTCGTATCGCCAGACCGCGCGGACACCCAACTTGGCGAACAATTCCATTTTGCGATTGGCTGAGGAGGTGATCCGGACTTCGATGACCAACTTGGGTGGCGGATCCACGCTCAGGTCAATTTCGTCATTGACACGCATCGCCTCGGCATTGGCTGCATAGACTGATTCGCCTGCTTCAAAACCGCAATCCAGGTCCAGGACGACCGTCGTGATGCAACGTGGCGCTATCCAGCTACAGAGAAATGGTCCACAGGGCCTGGTGGTGCAATCCGATCAGCCGGAGAGCTTGCTACCGATCAGTTTGGCAAATTGCTTCCACGTACGTGTGTTGGCGACGTCTTTCTTGGTCAGCCCGCCACGACGCGCCTGTTTGACTCCGTAACGCATGACGTCAAGCCCATCGACCGAGTGCGCGTCGGTGCTGATGACAATCGAGATGCCCATTCGTTTTGCGGCGGCCAGGTGGACATCGTTGAGGTCCAGTCGAGCGGGATTGGCATTCAGCTCCATCAGCGTGCCATGTTGCTTGGCGGCGGACATCACCGTCTCCATGTCCACTTCATAGGGCGGTCGCCGACTGATCAGTCGCCCGGTCGGATGGGCGATGCAGCTGACGTGGGGATTCTCGATGGCGCCGAGTAGCCGTTCGGTGATCTGATCGCGAGGCTGCTTTTGACCGTAGTGGATGCTGGCCAGAACCCAGTCCGCTTCGGCAAGGCAGTCGTCCGGCAAATCCAT
>JBCCUO010000964.1:0-1763 GCA_039196805.1 Planctomycetota bacterium
GCGGATCGGGGAGGTTTGGTGATCTACCCTTCGGCGGCGGCTTGGAAGAACACACCTGATATCACCGTGGGCGCGAACGTTCGCAATGATCAAGTGCTGTTGCTGATGTCCGACTTGGACCAGATGCAAGTCAAGGTCGGCATTCACGAGTCGATCATCGATCGGATGGAGCCTGGCATGATCGCTAACGTCACGCTGCCGGAAGTCAGTCTGCAAGGCAAGGTGACGAAGGTGGCTTCGGTTGCTCAGCCAGCCGGTTGGTGGACGGGCAATGTTGTGAAGTACGACACGATCGTATCGCTGCCGCCAGGCCACGGCTTGAAACCGGGAATGAGCGCCGAAGTCGAAATCGTCATGGCTACGCATCGCGATGTGCTTTCCATCCCCGTGTCGGCGGTGATGGAGACAGATGATGGAGCGTTCTGCTGGGTCATCGACGATTCAGGCGTTTCCCGGCGGCCGATCCAAGTCGGCGACAGCAACGACATCTTCATCATCGTCCAAGCCGGACTGTCCGAGGGGGAACGGGTTGCGCTGCGTCCGCTGGACGACCAAGAAGAATCTGGCGAACCGCGATCCGATTCCGGTGCGGGAACCAAGTCAGATGCGCTGTCCATTTCCGTTGAGGCGACGTCATGAGCGCTTCACGCTTTAGGAAAGCTGCAATCGTGGCAGGCTTGGTCGTCGCCTTAGGCTGCTGCGCCGCGTTCGTGCAACACGCCGGGACTCGTTCCGTTGCCACCAACAAACTGACTCACCAAATCACTCGGGGCGATTTGATCGTCACCGTGACCGAGCACGGCACTCTGGAGAGTTCCGAAAACACTGAGATCAAGTGCAAGGTTCGTGGCCAAAACACCGTCATCTGGGTGATTGAAAGTGGCACGCACGTGGAGGTTGGTGACGAGTTGGTTCGACTGGACACGCTGGTGATTGAAGACGCGATCGCTGAACGTTCTAAGTACGCTCACTGGTCGCGTAGCGGAGCCGATCTGTGGAAGGCGAATGCTGCACGCGCTGAGTTGGCTATCCAAGAGTACGAAGAAGGTCGATTTCCAGCCCAACTGATGCGTCTGGAGAAAGACTTGGCCATCGCCAAGTCCAATCTGTTGACCGAACAAAACATGCTGCGTCACGCCAAGACGATGGCGGAAAGGAAATATGTCAGCGAGTTGGAGGTCGAGGAGAAAGAGTTCGCTGTCAAACAAGCTGTGCTGGCCGTCGAGGCCAAGGTGACAGAGATTGACGTCCTGAAGAAGTACACCAAGCCAGAAGAAACCGAACGACTAATAGGCAACTTCAAGGCGGCGAAGGCCGAATACGCGGCGGCTGCCGAACGGGCCGTGATGGATGGGATCCGGCGTGACTTGGCGGTCGAAGAATTGTCGCAGTGTGTGATTCTGGCCGAGAAAGCGGGGATGGTCATCTTTCCTTCCGCAGAAGCGTGGAAGAACGCACCCGACATCGAAGAGGGAGCAACCGTCCACAAAGAACAAACGCTGTTGCTGATGCCGGACCTATCGCAGATGCAGGTCAAGGTCGGCGTTCACGAATCGGTGGTGGACCAAATCGAGCCTGGTTTGACCGCAAGAGTGAAGTTACCCGATCTGACACTCGAAGCCGAAGTCACGTCGGTCGCCTCCGTCGCCCAGCCTGCGGGATGGTGGACGGGCAACGTCGTCAAGTACGACACCATCATCAAGCTGCCCGAGACCCCCGGGCTGAAACCGGGCATGAGCGCAGCCGTTGAGATCGTCTTGGCA
>JBCCUO010000965.1:0-1750 GCA_039196805.1 Planctomycetota bacterium
CGGTTGCGACGGCAGATGATCACCGAATCGGTGCGAATCGTTGACGGTCGTGTTCCTGTCTTGGTGGGTGTCACGGACACAGCTTTCGTCGAATCGGTTCGACTATCACAGCATGCTTGCGATTGCGGGGCGGATGCCGCGGTGCTGACGACACCTTACTACTTCCCGGCCGGTCAAACCGAGCTAACAGCCTACCTTCAAAACATTGCGCCAGAGATCCCGCTCCCGTTGATGCTTTACAATATGCCGGGACTGACCAAAGTCTGGTTCGAAATCGACACGCTGCGAACACTCGCAGAGATTCCGTCAATCATCGGCGTCAAGGACAGCAGCGGAGACTTGGATTACTTTGCAGAGGCGTGTCGCCTGAAGGAACTTCGTCCCGACTGGTCGGTCTTGATCGGACCGGAAGCAATGTTGCCACAAGCAATGGCCGCTGGGGGCGACGGAGGTGTGGCGGGAGGCGCCAACGTGATGCCACGAACGTTCGTTGACTGTTACGAATCGATCGTCAGCGACGACCATGATGCGCTGGATGCTTGCCGAAGTCGCATCGACGCGTTTCAGGCGATTTACCAGATCGGAAAGTACGCTTCACGACACATCAAAGCGACCAAGTCTGCCCTGTCGCTGATCGGCATCTGCAGTGACTTGCCCGCCGATCCGTTCCATGCGTTTCGCCAGCCTGAACGGGAACGCGTCGCGACGATTCTGCAGGAGATTGGTGTCCTGTGACCGCGATAATGCAATTCGGTTGGATCGATTGGGCGGTACTGCTTGCGTACTTTGCCGGCATCCTCTCCCTCGGACTCCTCTTCTGGAAGCGCAATCGATCATCGGATCAATTCACCGCCGGTGGGCGATCTTTGCCCGGTTGGCTTTGCGGTTTGTCGATCTTCGCCACGTATCTCAGTAGCATCAGCTATCTGGGAGTCCCCGGGAAAGCGTTCTCGGGCAACTGGAACCCGTTTGCCTTTTCGCTTGCGCTCCCACTGGCCGCCTTCATTGCGGTCCAGTACTTCGTTCCGCTTTATCGGCAGTCAACGGATGTGTCGGCGTACGCTTTGCTGGAGCGACGATTTGGCGTTTGGGCCAGGCTTTTCGCGAGCGGCTTCTATTTGCTTCTCCAAATCGCCCGCATCGGCGTCGTGATGTACCTGATGGCGTTGCCGATGGCCGTGCTGTTCGGCTGGGACATGCGTTGGATCATCGTGGGCACTGGAATTGTCGTCACCGGGTATGCGTTTGTTGGTGGCATCGTCGCGGTCATCTGGGCTGATGCCATCCAATCCGTCGTGCTCCTCGGCGGCGCCATCGTCGCCCTCGGAATCTTGCTATCCGGTGCGCCCGGCGGCGTCTCCGACGTGTTTGCGGCGGCATCGGAAGCCGGCAAGTTTTCTCTGGGTGAGACGTCGCCGCTGGTCATTTCCAAGCCAACGCTATGGGTCGTCTTGGTATATGGGCTTTTCGAGAACCTCAAGAACTTTGGCATCGACCAAAGCTACGTACAGCGATACATCGCTTCTGCCAGCGACCGGCAAGCGTCGACCAGCGTTTGGTTGGGCGCGTTGCTCTACATCCCGGTCAGCGCCCTGTTCCTGTTCATCGGCACGTCGCTCTTCGCGTTTTATCAACTGCATCCGGACGACAAGCAGGACCTAAGAAGGATCGTGGCCACTCAGAAGCTCAAGCAATCGGGTTTGACGGAGCAGCACCCAGACTTCCTAAGCGAGCTAAGGACGACGGCGGC
>JBCCUO010000966.1:0-1749 GCA_039196805.1 Planctomycetota bacterium
CGCAACAACAGTTGATCCGGGTGCTGAAGCTCTGCCAAGATCTTCGCATGGACGCCGTGCCATGGGTCCAAGCGTTGGCGAATGAGCACCGTGGTCAGCAACGTGAGCGAATCATCCAGTTCGCCAAACACCTTCACGCCGGTCAGTCGATCGCCAGAGCGGCTGAGGCGACCGCTGGGCTCTTGGCACCTCACACAGTCGCCGCCATTCGCTTGGGTGAAGCCACCGGCACGCTTGCCGCGACGTACGAGTCGATCCTTCGATCCCAACAATCGATCGATCGAAGACTTCGCGAGGGCCAAGCTGGGCTCAAGGGCTCGGGACACTATCTTTTTGTGATGATGATCGGCCTGGGCGTTGCGGCTTTCATATCGCAGATGGTCTGGCCCACGTTCCGTAGGATGGCCGAGGAGTTCGGGCTCGACGTCATGCCTACATCCCGTCTTGCGGAGGTGCTGTTCGACGTTTCTGCAATCGCGATTCCGATCGCACTGTCGTTAACGTTCTACATCGCAGCGCGACAGCTGCTTCATTGGACTGGAATCCATCGGCCGATTCGCCGACCCATTCGTGGTTGGCTGTCGATGCTGGCGATGGTGATCAGCAGTGGCCGTCCAGCACCGGCCGCCATCGACACGTTGGCCCGATTCCACCATCGGCCTCGAATCCGCCGTCAGTTCGTCAAAGTGAATGCCAAAGTGCAGCAAGGCGAAAATCCGTGGGATGCGATGGCCTCTGTTGGCCTACTTAGTCCGCTTGAACGGGACTCACTCTCGTTGGCGGGAACTCCGTACGGCCAGTCCTGGTTGCTGAATCGATTCGTCAACCAACACCGTAGTCGGCATGTCGTGTGGGCCTGGCTGAGACATCAGGGATTCAGTCTGTTCGTCCTGTCCTTGGTTTCACTGCTAACCGGTGTGATCAGCTACAGCATGTTCCACTTTCTAAGCAGTCTCATCCAGGGTTTGTCGTAACCGATGCGAAGCTACCCACCCATGAAGAAGACGCGCAGCCGGGCCGGTTCGTTGCTGATCGAAGCGATCGTCGCTGCAGGATTACTCATGACGACAATCACATTGGTCAGCGTGCTGTCGATTCAGGTGCTAGGTGTCTGGAAAGACGTTCGGCAACATCGCATCGCGGTCACCGAGCTTAGCAACCAGCTGGAAGCTTTGACGATCCTACCCGCAGACGACCTCAGCCAGGCGCTGAGTGAAATCCAAGCCCACGCTACCACGACGGAAGCTCTGGCCGAGTTGAAGATCAGCGGAACCACATCGACCGATCAGCTTGGCACACGTGTCACGCTTGAGATCAGCTGGCAGCGATCACCGCACCGCAAATCGTTGCGACTCTGCGGTTGGTCTCACCCCAGTCTCGGTCGCGACCTTGGAGGCGCTGCCGATGAGTCCACCGGGGAGCCGAACGAATGAACCGCGCCTACCAACACTTGCGCCGCGACGATGACGCCAAATGGACGTTTCGAAGGCAAGGCACAACGTTAATCGAGATGCTGGTTGTGATGTCGCTGACGGCAACGCTACTTGGCCTGGCCATCGGATGGATCCACCAATCGATGGCTTTGGCAAGCAGTAGTCGCCTGCGTGGTCGCCAAGAACGGTCGCTGCAACGGCTGACGAACCAACTTCGCGACGACATTCACCTAGCGACGTCTGCCACGTTGGAAGACGAAACCACGTTGACACTACAGCTGGGACCTCAGATCAGCGTCCGCTACATCGTCGGCGA
>JBCCUO010000967.1:0-1749 GCA_039196805.1 Planctomycetota bacterium
AGCGTTTAGAGTCGACCTCGACTGCCGCGAGCTGGTCCTCGTAGACCATCTTGGAGTCGTAGAGCATCCTCCCGATGAGCGTCGACTTGCCGTCATCGACACTGCCACAAGTCAAGAACCTCAACATCTCCTTGCGCTCATGCTGCGCAAGGTAGGCGTGGATATCGGAGGAGATGAGTTCGTCTTGGTTCATGGCTGTAGGCGTTAGTAATAGCCTTGACGCTTCTTCTCTTCCATTGAGGCGCCGGGGTCTTTGTCAATCACTCGGCCCTCACGTTCTGAGCGTGTGGCGACGAGCGTCTCCTGGATGATGTCGGTGATCTCGGTGGCGCGGCTGGGGGTGGCACCCGAGAGGGGGTAGTCGCCGAGGGTACGGAAGCGAACCCACTCGGTGCGGGCGGTTTTGGCGAGTTCGTCGGGCACATTCGCCTTGGAGAGCACGTCCTCCTTACTGACGATCTCCTTCCGCCAATGCGCAAACAAATGGTCGTCTAGCAGCTGCATGCCGTGCTTCGATCCAGTCTGAATCGCCGAGGTAATGCGAAACACCTTGTTCTCGCGGATCAGGTTGGAAATACCGGGCGTCACGACGAGCGTCTCGAAGCCGGCAATCCGACCGCCGCCGATTCTCGGCAACAACTGCTGCGCCAAGATGCCGATGATGGCCGTCGCCAATTGCGTCCTGATCTGATCCTGCTGGTTGGTGGGAAACACGTCGATGATGCGGTTGATCGTGCCGCCAGCGCTGGAAGTGTGCAGCGTGCCGAAGACGACGTGCCCCGTTTCCGCCGCGGTGATCGCCGCCTCGATCGTCTCCAAGTCGCGAAGTTCGCCAACCAGGATGACGTCGGGGTCTTGCCGCAAAGCGCGACGAATCGCTTCGGCGAACCCGGTGACGTCGACGCCCACTTCGCGCTGATTGACCGTCGATTTCTTGTGGTTGTGGTAGAACTCGATCGGGTCCTCAATCGTGATGATATGGTGATCGACGTGGTCGTTCAGATAGTCGACCATCGCCGCCAGCGACGTCGATTTCCCCGATCCGGTCGGGCCGGTGACCAGCACCAGTCCGCGGGGGCGCATGATCATCTCTTTAAAAACCGACGGAATGCCCAAGTCGTCCATCGACAACAGATCGACGGGAATCTGTCGCAGCACCATCGCCACATCGCCGCGCTGGCGAAACACCGACACGCGAAATCGCGCCTGATCGCCGAAGGCGAAACCGAAGTCGGTGCTGCCGGTCTCTTGAAACTCTTGTTGGCAGCGATCGGGAGTAATGCTCTTCATCAGTCCCATCGTGTCGGACGGATCGAGCACCTTGGTCTTCAGCTTCTGCATGCGACCATGCAGACGCAGCACCGGCGGCTGACCGGTGGTGATATGTAAATCACTTGCTCCCTGCTTCACTTGGGCAGAGAGCAGTTTATCGATCAGAATCGTTCCCATAGATTTCCATCAACGACGCAGAAAGTCTCTAAGCGAAGCGCGAACGCGGCTCGTCGGGTTGCTTACCGTTACCTTGCCAAACGTTGCCGTGCGTCGCCTCTCAATGCGTCACGCAGCCTCAGTGAAAAGTCCGTCCGTATCGGCCAGACCGCAAACACCAGCCGACTTGATTGCCTGGGCAGATACTTCGATCCGTTCCGTCATTCCGCCGACTGCCGACTGCCGTTCGACCCCGTCTGCTGAGCGACATAGTGCTGAGCGACATAGTGCCGAGCGACATAGTGCCGAGCGACATAGTGC
>JBCCUO010000968.1:0-1749 GCA_039196805.1 Planctomycetota bacterium
CTGGATTCACTACGCTCTGATGGTCTTGGTTTCGGTCACGGCGGTTGCCAGCTTCGAATCGGTGGGCAGCATCTTGGTCGTGGCGATGCTGATTGTGCCCGCGGCGGCCGCCTATCTGCTCACCGATCGTTTGGGATTGATGGTGGGATTGAGCTTGGTGATCGCAGTCGCTTCGGCGACGCTGGGACATTTGGGCGCGGCGACGATTCCGCTTCGATTCGGCTTTCAGCCGACCACAACAGCCGGCATGATGGCGGTGGTTTCGGGGGCATTGTTCTTGCTGGCGGCGCTGTTTGCGCCGCGGCACGGCGTCCTCGTTCGCTTCGTTCGAGGTCGATTGCTGTCGCTTCGTATCCTGTGCGATGACGTGGTCGCCCTGCTGTTTCGGTTGGAAGAGCGTGGCGACGGAGAACCTGCCGCAGTCGGACTCATTCGCCAGCGTTTGCTTGCTGGGTCGTTTCAGCTGCAACTCTCGCTTTGGTTACTAAGACGACGCGGTGAAGTCGTTTGGCTGGCCGATCGGTTCTCCCTGACCGGGTTGGGACGAGACCGTGGTCGAGAATTGGTTCGTTCCCACCGTCTTTGGGAGCAGTACCTGGTTGTCGAGGCGAGTTCGGCCGACGATCGCATCCACCAGCAAGCCGAAAAGTTCGAGCACTTCACCGACCGGCAGTTGCGTGAACAGCTGGATCGTGTCACAGAGGCTCCTACCCGGGACCCACACGGTTCACCGATTCCGCCGGAGTGAGAGAGCGGTCATGGAACGATTTGCGGGTCAGTGACTAAACTGACCACGCACATGTCACGGCCCTGACCTTCCCCGCAGATGTTGCGGATTCACCTAGGTAACTGGAATCTGATTTGATGAAGTTAGTGTTAGCGATTTTGACCGTCGTTGCATCCGTTGCGTCAATGAACCTTGCTGTCGCTGACTGGCCGCAGTACCGCGGATCATCGGGAACCGGAAAGGTTGCCGGAGAGTTGAAGGTCCCCAACTGGAACCAGGCAACTCCGCAGGTCTTGTGGAAAACGGAAACACCTCTTGGCTTCAGTTCCTTCGCGGTCTCCGAGGGACGGGCGTTCACGTTGGTAGGTGAGGATGCCGATGGTCAGCCGCGAGAGGTTTGCCTAGCCTTGGACGCGGCAACCGGAGAAGAGCTATGGTCCGTGCCCCTGGGTGATCGAGACTACGGACACGACGGAGGGAATGCCGGCGCAAAAGACAACCGTGGTGGCGATGGCCCTCGAGGAACTCCGACGACCGACGGTTCCCACGTTTATGTGTACGACGCCCACTTGGTCTTGAGTTGTCTGGACAGCAAGACCGGCGAAGTCGTTTGGCAAACCGATGTCGTCGAGGACTATGATGGCCGGAACATCAAGTGGCTCAACGCGACCAGTCCCGTCCTCCGCGAAGGTGTCCTTTACGTGGGCGGCGGCGGCCCCGGCCAATCCTTCTTGGCAATCAACAAACAAGACGGTTCGTTGATTTGGAAGAGCGGGGACGAGTTGATCACTCATGCCACTCCAGCCTACGCGACGATCAATGGTGTGGACCAGCTGGTCTATTTCGTTCAATCAGGCCTGGTTTCGGTTGCTGCATCGACGGGGAAAGAACTGTGGCGAACGTCATTCCCGTTCAGCGTCTCGACCGCGGCGTCCCCGGTCGTTGATGGTGACTTGGTTTATTGCTCAGCCGGCTATGGCGTCGGAGCGGGCTTGTTCAGAGCGACCGGAGATATCGAAGCC
>JBCCUO010000969.1:0-1739 GCA_039196805.1 Planctomycetota bacterium
ACTTCGCGAAGTCGGCTCCGCGACACCGCTGGGTGTCGTTTCCCGAGCTCACCCGTGACGAGGGCCTGCTGATCAAGCAGTGGGTCCCATTTTCACGGAAGTGCAGATCGGGGACCTCCAGCACGGGCGATCGCGGTTCCCCGCTGGGGGCATCGGCCAGGTTGCTGTATATTCATCGCGTCAAAAGCTAGCAATTTGGTAGGTCGACACTCGGTCCGCAGCAGCGGACCAGCACGTAAAGGAAATGCTGTGGCAGCGACCATTCTCGACGGCAAAGCGATCTCGAAGCAGATCCAGGCGGAACTCGAACTGGAAGTCTTCGACTTCATCCAAAACAGCAGTGTCGTCCCCACACTCGCCACCGTACTGGTTGGAGAGGATCCTGCGAGCCAGGTTTATATCCGTGGCAAGCACAAGGCTTGCGAACGAGTTGGCATGGAGAGTCGTCATATCGGGCTCGACGCGGATACCACGCTCGACGAATTGCTGGAGGTCGTGGGCAAGCTGAATAAGGACCGCGCCGTGCATGGGATCCTTGTCCAGTTGCCGCTGCCGGCTCAGATCAACGAAACGAAAGTGCTCGATGCGATCCATCCGCTCAAGGACGTCGATTGTTTCCATCCGGAAAATGTAGGACGTCTCTCGCAGGGGCGACCCAACTATCTTCCCTGCACGCCACACGGGGTACTGCAGATCCTGCATCGCAGCGGGATCGAGACGATTGGTAAACACTGCGTCGTCGTAGGGCGTAGCGAAATCGTTGGCAAACCGATGGCTTCCCTGTTGGTGCAAAAAGACTCGACGTGCGGTCCGACCGCGGCCAACGCAACGGTAACGGTTTGCCACAGTCGTACCACGAATCTGCCCGAAGTCACTCGCTCGGCCGACATTCTTATTGCTGCGATCGGTCGTCCGAAATTTATCACCGCCGAGATGGTCAAACCGGGTGCGACGGTCATCGACGTTGGGATCAACCGGACCGATGAAGGACTGGTGGGCGATGTCGATTTCGAACCAGTCGCTGAGATCGCGGGCGCGATCACGCCCGTTCCCGGTGGGGTCGGACCTCTGACAATCGCGATGCTGATGTACAACACGCTCAAAGCAGCCGAGCGGCAGATCGTCTAAGTACGCGTTAATCCTGTCAAGAGTCTCGGCGCGGTGACTCGCGCCGGACCGACGCTACGCATCCAGCCCGACGATTTCCGAGATGCTACCGCGACCCTCGTCTTCGAGTCGCTTCAGCAGCGTTCGGTTGATGCGGTTTACCGTTGACGGTCCGCCATAGACGAACCCCGTGTAGATCTGTACGAGCGAAGCTCCCGCAGTCATCATCTGCCAGGCGTGCTCGCCATTCATGATCCCACCGACGCCGATGATGGGTACCTGACCCTCGGTCCGATGATAAATAGTGCGTACAAAGTCGCGACTCCGTTCGGTCAGCGGCGCACCGGACAAACCTCCTCCACCAATCTTTTCCAGCTGACCCTCGGTGGTCTGCAACGCATCGCGTGAAATCGTTGTGTTGGTTGCAATGATCCCGTCGACAACTCCACCGCGAAGAATCTCGATCACGTCTCCCAGTTGGCCGTCGGTCAGATCGGGCGCGATCTTCAGCAGCACCGGCTTGGCATGCACATCACTTTCTCCCGCATCGCGACGCCGCTGGACCTCGCGAATATTCGCATCCTTCAGGGATCGTAACAGCTGTTCCAGCGGCTCACGATTCTGAAGTTCGC
>JBCCUO010000970.1:0-1737 GCA_039196805.1 Planctomycetota bacterium
CAACCAATTCCTCGGTGCTGTTGAAGAAGGTCACCGAGTTGGCTTCCTGCAGCACTGATTCCGCGGAGTGGGACAATGAGATCTTGGGGAACTGCGAGGTCAGCATCAGCGTGGACTCCGAGGGGCGAGCGGTCGGGACGAGCTAAACTTTACTGGGGATCATCGTTGACAAACTTAGCCGCGAGGGTGCCTATCCATGGAAAAATTCTATGTCAGACGCAATGCTGTTCGCTTGGCCATTGTGAGCCAACAACGGTGATCAACAGCACTGCGCCCGCGCGCCCCATCGCACACGCGGCACAATGCCCAAAGCCGACAGCCCGCTCCTCCGTGGTCCCGAGCCCAATCAGCCGCGAAGCGAATCGAACGGCCAAGGCGCAGCGAAGACTTTCGATGGCCAACTGTCGACAGATCACCCCTCCGTGATCCCGAGCCGACCGCCAGCGCGAAGCGTGTGAGTCGGCTGAAACATTCACCGCTCAAGCACGTCCCTCCAGTCATTAGAGTGTCCGCAAATCGGAGCATCCAACGATGCTTGGCACGCGTCGACCCGCTTCGGAGAAAGGGGTGCCAAGCTGCTTGGTGGACCGACGAATGACGCCGTCATTCCCCATGTTCGCTTCGGTGTGCTGATGCCAAGAAGGACTTGATTACGGTCTGCATTCGCTGATCAAAGAACGCGTCGCCTCCGTGGCCCGCTCCGTGGATGACTTCGAAGACTGCTTTGAGGCCCTTCGCGTTGTAGGCGCCCTGCAGCTCGTGGGCTTGGTTGATCGGGACTTGAATGTCTTGGTCGCCGTGGACGATCAGGATCGGTGGATCGGACGGGTCGACGTGAAAAACCGGACTGGCCAACTTGGCTTGTTCAGCATGCGTCGCTGGCTCGCCATTGAGCAGCAGTGCCAGTGCTGGGGCTCGCACTTTGTAGCCGTGCAATGTCGATTGCTCCAGGATCGTCATGAAGTTGGTTGGGCCATAGAAGTCTAAGATCGCCTGGACGGACGAACTCTGCTGCAGTTCGTCGCCCAAACGGCCTTCCAGTTGTGAGTGGCCATTGGTGACGCCAACCAGAGCGGCCAAATGCCCACCCGCCGAACTGCCCGCGATGGTGACCGTCCGAGTGTCCAACCCAAACGATGTGGCATGTCCGCGAAGAAAGCGGATCGCCGCTTTGATGTCGTGAATCTGGGCGGGAAACTTCGCCTCGGTCGACAACCGGTAATCGACGCTGGCCACGGGGTATCCGATCTTGAGCAACCCGCTGGGGACCGACGCTCGCGAACCCCGCGACCAACGTCCGCCATGGACCCAGACGATGACGCCAAGCTCTGCCTTCGCATCGGACGGAAGGTACAGGTCCAATCGCAGTGGCCGATCGTCGACACGCGCAAACTCAATGCCGCGATGAACGGTTGGCTCACGGGCCATCGCTGTGATGGTGGCTAAGGTGGCCAGCAAGAACGTGGCAATGCACCGGAGTGGTTTCGAGTTCATAGGATCGAGAACGTAGAGAACGGGACGGTCGCGATAGGGGCTCGACATCATAACCCGACGCGTGAGCGAGGGATCGCATCCCTCCCCTTACTCCTTCTCCTTCTCGTGCTCGTGCTGTGCGCCAGGCTAAGTCTGGCGGTTCTTTTCAACTGAAAGGTGTTGAAGATGGTAAGTGCTCGTTCGCCATGTAGCTGATGGAGCGGCGGCCGGAGTAATCCGCGTCCGTCGAAGCCTCCTGAGTGC
>JBCCUO010000971.1:0-1737 GCA_039196805.1 Planctomycetota bacterium
CAGCTACAGTTTTGTTGCCGCGGCGGGCGTACCTTTGGAAGTCACTGCCAAAGCGACCGGGTCGATCATGGTCGAGAAGGATTGCGACGGGTCTTTCAAGGCGTGCGCGTCGCTGGGTGTTTCGCTGGAAGCCTCCGTTGGCCCGAAGATCGCGGGTACAGTCACGGTGACCGACACCGTCAGTGGATTCACCGAAACCGTAGGTGCGACCGCGTCGGTCAGCCTGAAAACCGGAGTGTCAGGGAGTGTCTCCTATTGCACAGACACCGGACTGGACGGGCAGCTCTGTTTTGACGGCGTCAGCTTCGAGGCCAAGGTCGAATTGGCCGCCGGGAAGTTCGGCGGCGTCAGCGCCTCGTACGGCAAGGACTTGGCCGACAAGGCCTGCATCCCAGACCAAGGCGGCGCATCGGCCGCGATGTTCGAGCCGCTGTTCGCAAGCTTGAACGACAATGATGTGATGGCGCAGTGGGCGGGCTTTGACTCAGAGGCGGACCTCATCGAATCACTCTCGGCCCTCGACAATCACGGCGACGCATCCGCCGTACAGCACCAGCGCGATGTCTTGCCCGAGCATGACGTTCAGCCGGACCAGCAAACGTTCGGCGCCGACTCATTACTCGGCGCTAGTATTGCCGAAGCGGCAGTATTGGACGAATCCTTCGCACCATTGACGGTCGCGGCAAGTGGACCGCCACCGGCCACCGCATCGTTGGTCGCCAAGCCACCGCCACCCAGGCCAGCGTCGCCACCGATGAAGCGTCAAAGCACACGCGATGCGGACGCTCTGGTGCCGTCTCCCCATCTGGCCCATGCCTCAACGGGCGACGATGGGGTCTGCGCCCGCGTCCGCTTGCGATTGGAACAGGAGGCGATCCTGACACGCACGGCGTTCCAGGGCGCATTGGAGATCGAAAACCCGACTGGCGCACCTCTCACCGAAGTCGACGTGCAGATCAACGTCTACGACGAAGATGGCACGCTGATCCGCGACGCGTTTGCAATCAGCGATCCGGCCGTGACCAACTTCACCAACGATCCCAATTCGACATCGGACCTGCCGCTGTATCTGCTCCCTTCGGCAACCGACGGCGTACTGCGATGGACGCTGCTACCCACCGACCTGGCCGCCCCCGATGGGCCACGTAACTACCGAGTCGGCGGTTTAATGACATACAAGCTAAATGGCGAGTCGCTTACCATTCCGCTGGAACCGGCACCGATCACGGTGTATCCCGACGCCAAACTGGCGCTCAAGTACTTCCATCAACGCGACGTCTATGCGGACGATCCCTTCACCGATCCGGTGGAACCATCGGTCCCCTACGACTTGGGCATCATGGTCACCAACAGCGGACTGGGCACGGCGAGGAATCTGACGATCAATTCAGCACAGCCGAAGATCATCGAAAACGAAAAGGGATTGGCGATCGACTTTGAGATCGTTGGTTCTGAGATCAACGGCGTTCCCGCTCCGGGGTCGCTGAACATCAACTTCGGTGACATCGCACCGAATGAGATCAGTGTCGGTCGCTGGCAGCTGACCAGCAGTCTACAAGGCCAATTCTCTGAGTACTCCGCCACGTTCGAACACTTGACCGGTCTGGGGGACGCTCGTACTTCGATCATCCAAAGTGTCGAGATCTTCGAACTGATTCACACCGTCCAGGATACGCGCGACGGTGCTGATGCCCTGCTGGATTTCTTGACCAACGAGGTGGAGGACCCACTCGACGC
>JBCCUO010000972.1:0-1733 GCA_039196805.1 Planctomycetota bacterium
CCAGCTTTTGCTGATCTTCGCGAATCCCAATGCCGGTGTCGCGGACGGCGAATTGAACCAGCATGGGTCGCGATCGATCGTCGCCTGGTTTCACTGGGTCGCCGACACCTTCGGAGTCGACGACCGTAATGCTCAACTCCACCTCTCCTTTGGTGGTGAACTTGATCGCATTGCTGACCAGATTCAATACGACCTGGCGTAGTCGAGTGGGGTCGCCCAACACTCGCTCGGGGACCGTAGGATCAATCTGCAGGATAAGCTCCAGCCCCTGATGGGATGCCCGCTGTCCCAAAGTCCTCATCGCTTGAGTCATCGTCTCGTGGATCGAGAACGGTACCTCTTCCAGTTGCACCTTGCCCGCTTCGATCTTGGAGAAGTCCAAGATATCGTTCAGCAAGTCCAAGAGCGTCCGCGCCGAGTCAAGCGCCAAGGCTTGATACTGCCGCTGCTCTTGGTCCAGATCGGTTTGCATCAGCAACTCGCCCATTCCAATGATTCCATTCATGGGCGTCCGAATCTCGTGACTCATGTTCGCCAAGAACTGAGACTTGACCGCTTCGGCGCGCCGAGCCTCCTCGGCGGATTGCTCCGCATCCACCATCGCCTGAGTCAGCTGACTGTGAACGGCTTGTTCGACCGCCAACGTGTTCTTAAGAATAGCAATGACCGTGGACATTGCGATCAGCATCACGGCGACAGCAAACAGTCGCGCCAGCACAGAAAGCCGCTCGCGAAGCAACGCAGCAACCCAGGTTTCAACAGGAAAGTCAACGCCCAAGACCGCTTCGACGTTGCCGTCCTCACTTCGAATCGGCGAGTAGGCGGACACCCAGGTGCCCCAACGATCCGTGTAGAAGTCCTCGTCAATGACGACGTCGTTTCCCTCGAACGCCTTGTTGATGGGTGTCGGATTGATCTCACCTTCCCACACTTCCCCGATCTCGGTGCGCGATTCCCGATCGCCCTCGAATCGCCCGTTGCGGTCATAGTCGGTTTCCGAATCGACGATGAAGCGAAGGTCGCCATTCTCATCGCGTCGAAAAGTGTAGATGTCGGCAATGATCGGGTTCACGCTCAGCCATTTCTTCTGAACCTCAATCAGCCGCAAGTAGCTTGGATCATCCGGCGGAGTGTTGAGATCAACCTTAGCGTGCCCCCGATTACCCAGTTCTGAAGCATAGGTGGGCGCAAACGCGATCGTGCGATCGACCAAGCTCTGGCGAACCCACTGCTGGCTCTGCTCCGTCCACCACCAACCCAGCGGCGCCAAGACCAGCAAGGCAACGCCGCACCAGGTAAGCGTTCGGTGGTACCGTCCCCGTCGCATCACGATACGTCGGACCCACACGAAGGCAACCGCCAACAGCACAACGCAAGCGACAAAGTCGAGTCGAGTTCGAAGCAGGAATTGCAGCAAGCTGGAAAGCATGAAGCGGCGCCGAGAATCGAGAGGACATGTCTTGGCTCAGCATACACGCCCTCCCCTGCGCCGCGCAGAGCATCGGCTAAGAGACCGACTTGCGCACACGAACGCTACGCAGGACTCGCCCCAGTTTGATCGATAGGTGAAGGTACGACTTTGCCTCGGCAAGCACCTGCTCGGGAATCTCAATCGACGGCGACGAGGCCTGCTTCCCCGGAAGAATTCGAGACAGCCATCCTCTTCTCTTTCATTTCAGACAATGTGTCATTCTTTAGAGTATCATTCCTTTGTTTAATGGTTGCGCATGAGA
>JBCCUO010000973.1:0-1726 GCA_039196805.1 Planctomycetota bacterium
CAAGCACCCGGGCTGCATCCGGCCAAGCCGGGCTGACAACTCTGACATCCGCCGCAGGCTTCACGGTCACACGTGTGGTGCGACGAAAACGATTGGCGAATGGGTCCGGTATGTTGACGTCCTGTGCTTGCGATCGACCCCGCCACCATCAAAACGTGAAGGAAGCTGGCAAGCCGTCGGTTGCTGTTTTTGGCATTACTGAACATCTTGGAACTCCAGTCGGTCGGATGGACCAAGGCGTGAGTTGGCTTCATCGCTGAACGGATTGGAAAGCTGCAAGTCAGGTGGAGTCGGTGCAGCATTGGATGGATCGGAGCCCGATACGCCAGGCATGTGCTCTTGTGGCGTTGGCAGCGGCTGGTCGCTCATTGGCGGGGTCGCTGGCGAAGTGAGCTGCTCGGCTTGGTCGAGTCGCTCACGACCGGAGTGCTGAATGGCATCGAAATCTGGACGCCGTCCCGCGTCCAGCGGTCCGTCGGTGTGCCCGGACGGCCCGATCAGCACGCATTGTTCGCATTGGTTGTAGGCCTTCATGCGAGCCCAACTCGTCCGTGCAGAACTTCGATAGTCGTAGTCTCGACGGCCCTCCAGTCGACCTCCGATGTAGAACTCCAGGTCGCTCGGTTCGGTCAGTGTTTCACCCGGCAGTGAGGGAACCTCGTGTTCCTCCAACGCCGTTACCAGCGAAGGAGTCACGACGATCAACAGTTCTTGTTCGGTGTAGTTGACGGAATCGTTGCTGAAGAAACGCCGAACCAGCGGCAAGTCGCCGAGCAGCGGAGTGGCTTCGGAACTGGCGTCAAAGTTGTTTTGAACGAGTCCCGCGATCGCCATCGTTTGATGTTCGCGTAGTTCGATGACCGTGCTGACGTTCTGCGTGCTGATGTTGGGGCCCGCTGCTGTCTGTCCGGCCAGGGCACTGCTATTGGCATTGATGGTGATTCGAATCCGGTCTCGGTCGACGATCTCCGGCGTGAAGTTGAGCGAGATTCCAGCGAACACTTGATCGAACGCTTGCAGCACCACTCCTTGGCCGCCGGCGAAGTTGGCGACCGCAAAATTGGTCCCCGAATTGAATGTCGCCGTCTGACCATTGAGGGTGACCAGGTTCGGTTCGGCCAGTGTACGCGAAAGACCTAGCGTGCGAATCGCTGAAACGGCCAGTGATAAGTCTCCTCGTTCACTGGTAATCGCACCGCCGGGCGTCGGGGCGCCGACCGTCTCAGGCAGTAGGGACGCAAAGGTTAAACCAGTGCCCGCATCCAGATTGAAGTCGGCGCCGATCGCACGCAAAGCACTGCGATTGACCTCCGCCAGTGTGACCCGAAGTTGAATCTGCTGTTCGCCCACGATCCGCAGCAAGTTGACGATATTTGCATTGTTGAGTCCCCGACCACCGCTCAGGATGTTGGAAAGTTGCTCGGGTGTCGATTCCAGGTTGCCGTTGATGCCCACAACGACCCGAACATTGTCATCGGTCGCGTTGAGATCCCCCAACCCCCTGGCAAATGCACCGCTGGCGATCTGCAGGATCCGCTCGGCGGTGAGCTGATCTGGTACATCACCGCTGAGCACCATCCGGCTACCAACCAGCGTCATGCGAACGCGAGCTCGCGGGATGGCGCGATTGATGTCCTCCGCTAGTCGGTCGAAGACCTTTTGCCGCTCCGCGTTGGCTTGATACTCATCAAGCACCTGGACGACATAGGATAGAAGCACGAAATCC
>JBCCUO010000974.1:0-1719 GCA_039196805.1 Planctomycetota bacterium
CGATTCCAACTCTTGGATGATCTTGCCGTTGCCGCGGACAGGGCCGTCCAGTCGCTGCAGGTTGCAGTTGATCACGAAGATCAGATTGTCGAGCTTCTCTCGCGCAGCCAGGCCGATCGCTCCCAGCGTTTCCGGTTCGTCGCATTCGCCGTCACCCAAGAACGCCCACACGCGTTGCCCCGAGGTATCGCGAAGCCCCCGATCCCGCAGATACTCGTTGAAGCGAGCTTGGTAAATCGCCATGATCGGGCCCAGTCCCATCGAAACCGTGGGGTACTCCCAGAAGTCGGGCATCAACCACGGGTGCGGATAGCTACTCAGTCCGCCTTCGGGCTCCAGTTCACGGCGGAAGTTTTCCAAGTTGGCCTCGCTGAGGCGACCTTCCAGGAATGCTCGCGAGTACATTCCGGGTGACGCATGACCCTGGAAATAGATCGAATCCCCATCAAAGAGGCTGTCGCCGCGACCTTGGAAGAAGTGATTGAAGGCGACTTCATAGAGCGTCGCACTGGAAGCAAACGTGCTGATGTGGCCACCGATGCCTCCGCCACGCTTGTTGCCGCGAACCACCATCGCCATCGCGTTCCAGCGAATGATTGACTTGATGCGACGCTCCAATTCGCGATTGCCCGGGTAGGCGGGCTGCTCCGCAACCGGAATCGAGTTGATGTATGGCGTGCTGACGTCAGCTGATAGCTGAACCCCCTCCGATGCTGCACGGTCTCGCAAGGCGTCGATCAAGAAGCTGGCTCGTTCAGGCCCCTTGCTCTTCAGTACGTAGTCCAGCGACGCGAGCCACTCTTGGGTCTCGGCCGCATCCACATCGACCGCAGCGGAAGGCGCGAGTTCGCCTAGGTTCTGGCGAACTTCGGCTTGGGCAACAGCTTTCGAATCAGTCATGCAGTGCAAGCTCCCTGGGATGCCCTCGCAAGAATGCGAACGCGACGACAAAATAGGAGAATTAAGTTAGTCCAGCGACCCTTGAAGGGTAGCTGGCTGGGGACGCAATCAGCAAGGGCGGACACCCCAGCCTCGACCCCGCCGATGACTCCGACCCGACAGCCTGCTGTCGCAACCTGTTCGCCCGCAATAGCATAAACGCCAGTCCAGTCGCTGAATCCAGGTCGTCACTGACAGTCCATCCGGCATCAAAAACGGCTGTCGCGGGCTCCATTGAGAAATCCCGAGGGCGTTGGATTCGCCATTGCAGCCTCGCCATGCCGCGGCGTTTTACGCTGCCTCCCAAGTCGTTGTACCCCATGACTAATCAAATACCTCGGTCGTTGCCCCGCCCCGCAACAGCCGTGGTTACCGGTGCCTCTCGAGGGATCGGCCAAGCGATCGCGATTGAATTGGCTCGGCAAGGGTTTTGCCATTTGGTACTGCACTACCGGCGAGATCGCGAAGGCGCGGAGTCGACCGCGACGGAAGTCGAAGCGTTGGGATGCGAAACGACGCTGATGCAGGGTGATTTGGCGGAATCTGAACCGGGAATGCTGGTCGACCAGGCGTTCGATGCCCTCGGAGCGGTTGACGCATGGGTGAACAACGCCGGTGCCGATGTTCTGACGGGGGAGGCGGCCAACTGGAGTTTTCAGGAAAAGCTGGACCATCTACTGAAAGTCGATCTGGTCGCCACCATTGGTCTATCACGATTGGTTGCCTCACGCCTGACGGCTCAATCAAGCGACAACGATTCGACCCTTCCACCACCATCCA
>JBCCUO010000975.1:0-1717 GCA_039196805.1 Planctomycetota bacterium
AATCGGATCGTGCACCGGAGAACAGCCAACCCGATCAGCGTCCACCATCATCCGATCAGAGTGCTCAACAACGAGGGGGGCAACCGAGTCAGTCCGAACAAACAGGCCAACAACAGCAATCGGGTCAACGACAGCAACGCGATCAGCAGCAGCGATCCGACCAGCAACCGCAATCTGGTCAACAGCAACCCGGCCTGCAACAGCAACCCGGCCAACGACAGCAACCCGGTCAGCAACAGCAGTCCGGCCGGCAGCAGTCCGCGCAGAGCGATAACAGTCAGTCGTCTCCTTCGCGTGGCCAGGCCTCGCCATCAGGGCGGCCCAGTGGATCGGCGGCCAGTGGGCTGGCGGATCGACTGTTGGAGCGTTGGGGCGCGGGACGACCAAGCGGTGTCGCTCCAATCTCGGGTGAGGGGTTTCGTGAATGGTCAGATCGGCTTCGCGATGTTGAGCAAATGGTCCAGAACCCAGAGCTTCGCTCCGACGCGGCTCGCATTCGTGACCGCGCTCGCGACGTGCGTCGCGAACAAGTTCGTCAATCCAAGGAACCGAATTGGTCGTTGGTGGAAGAGATGATCGCGTCGCCACTTCGAGAGCTGAAACTCAAAGTGAGTGAAGAGTTGATGCGTCGCACGGCCGAAGAAAGTGGCATCGTCCCACTGGATCGGGATCCGGTCCCTCCTCGCTACATCGAGGCGATGCGGACGTACTACGAGAACCTGGGGAGTCAGCGTTGACCGAGGATTCCCCATGGCAGTCGATCGTTTGGGGTACTCCCCAGTGGCAATGGCCGGTCGCGGCAGCGGTCGTGCTATTGTCGTCGCTGGTCATCTGGAATTACTTGGCGCGTCGTCCGTTGCACTGGTCAGGAGGGCTGGCTGCGCTGTTGAAGTTGGTCGCCATCGCCTTGACGGCCCTGTGCGTTCTGCAGCCACTTCGCCGAGGGACTAGGCCACGACCGCGAGCCAACGTGTTCCCGATCTTAGTCGACACCAGCCAAAGTATGCAGATCACCACGCGGCCCGGCGGCCCGGCGCGGGTGGAGCAGGTCCAGCAGTGGCTGAACCGTGACGCTGCATGGCAAGCGCGATTGGCGCAGGATTTCGACGTTCGGCTCTACACGTTCGATTCGCGGGTACAGAACGTCGACTCGTTTGATCAGATCGAGGCTAAAGGATATGCCTCGTCGCTAACGACCAGCTTGCGGTCTCTTTCGACTCGTTTTGGTGGCCGGCCCGTCGCTGGCGTGTTGCTATTAACTGATGGCAACCTGACAGATCGCGACTCCCAGGACGGAAGTTGGTCGGAGCTGGGATTTCCCGTCTATCCGGTGCAGCTCGATTCAGGCGAGGCGATGCCCGATGTTCGCGTCGAAGACATCAGCATCACGCAAACCGACTTCGAAAGCGCGCCGACGACGGTCAACGTCACGCTGCAAAGCGAGGGGTTGGCGAAGTCAGCCATCGACGTCGAGCTGGTGGACGTGACGGCGGCCAAGTCGGTAGCCAAGCAATCGGTCTCACTGGACCCCGACGGCATAGGAGCTCCCGTCCGATTTCGTTTTCGGCCCGAACGATCGGGAGCCTCCTTTTATCGCGTGACCGCGCGGCTGGCAGGTGATTCCGAACCGGATGCCATCGAAGATCCGATGACCGACAGCTCGCTGGAAACGACCACAGCGAACAACTCTCGATTGTTGGCGGTGAACCGTCGCCGC
>JBCCUO010000976.1:0-1716 GCA_039196805.1 Planctomycetota bacterium
CCGCTGCCCGGAATCCGAACGCGGGCGAACAAGCCGGGTGAAAGCAGTCCGTCCGGATTGGGCAGGATCGCGCGCCCTCGCATCGTGCCCGTGTTGGGATCAATCTTGTTGTCGACAAAATCCATGTGTCCGAGATGGGGATAGCCCTCCTCGTCCACCAATGCGACGTAGACCGGGTTCTTGTAGTCGCGTGAGCTTCCCCGTTTACCGTTTTCGGCCAAGCGAGCATACTTCAAGTAGTCCTGTTCATTGGCGTCGAAGTAACAGTGAATCGGATTGATCGACACGATCGTGGTCAACAACGTGGACTGGTTCGAACCTCCGCTGATCAGGTTCCCCTCGGTGACCAGTCGGCGGCTGACACGCCCCGTAATGGGGGCCGTGACGATCGTGTATTGCAAGTCCAACTCGGCGGCTTCCACCACCGCTTTGGCCGTCTCGATCGCTGCCAGCGCCGTCGCGACTCCGGCGTTGGCGGATTCGATGCGGGCTGTTGCGGCGGCAACTTCAGCCTCCGCCTGTAGCTTGGAACTCTCGGCTTCATCGAACTCATCTTCCGATGCAGCATTTTGTCGCAGCAACCGAGTCGCTCGTGACAGTCGCTGGTCGGCGAGAGTCAGCTTGGCGTCGGAGTTAGCCTTTTCTGCTTTGGACTGTTCGAACACGGCTTGAGATTCGACGTGCCTGGCCTTTGCTTCTTGGAGTTGTGCCTCCGCTGCATTCAGCTGTGCTTCGAAGGGGCGAGCGTCGATTCGGGCCAGCACATCTCCTTCACGTACCATCTGTCCTTCTTCGAACGGGGCCTCCAGCAAGTAGCCGCTCACGCGGGCCCGAACTTCGACCGAGTCGATGGCGTCCAGCCTACCAGTGAATTGATCCCATTCAACGATCTCTGCCTTAACCGGCATCGCTGTGGTCACGCCGACGCTGCCTCCGATCGGTGGCCCGACCGGGTCACTGCCTGAGCAACCCAGAAATGCAGCGATGCATACTGCCGCCGTCATGCAATACACCAGCCGCTGTTCGACGAGCGACGTTCCGAGAACGGTAGCTCTGCCCTTCAGCCGCCTTCGGTCGTTTCGCTGAGGATCCGTGAGATAGTGGTGTGCGTTCAATGTAACTACCTGCTGAGACTCGAGTCATGGCCGTTGCGTCGTCGAGAGCCGCTGCGCCATCCAACCGCAGAATAGGGGCTCCGACCAGTGCTGTGACTAGGGGTGGCAATTTTATCACCGGAAGGGTTCGTCGAACGCCCCTCTGTACGTTGACGGCAGTTATGACAGCTGTGCTGAAGACGCTGGAAGCCCGTTCGATCAACGGCCAATCCGCCATGCGAAATCGACTTGACCGACAGGCGGACTGACCAGCAAGCGAATAGACTAGGATTGGAAGTAGACTAGGATTGGAAGCATGTTCAACAGGACGTGCAGGCGATGAGTTTTTCTCGGCCCTGCGTACGACACGCGTGGCCCCAGGTCTGTGGAGCGATAAAGGTCATGCGGCACCGTTGGATCTACCAAACGTTGATTGCCTTCGCGTTCACGCCAGTCGTGTCGATCATTTGCGTCGCAGACGATCGCCGCGCGGCCGCGCCGATCTTTACAAAGGACCAAACCCAAGGCGTCTTCTTTGACTCACTGAGCGATGCAATTCGGGGCCAACGCCCGACTGTCTCACAGCTAAAGGGGTCGGCAGCTGAAGCAGCAGAAAAGGCGA
>JBCCUO010000977.1:0-1706 GCA_039196805.1 Planctomycetota bacterium
CTGTGACTTAGCAAGGTCACTGGCTCGTTCCGCGGCTGACTGCCAATCCGGATGGTCCATCCTCAGGTCGACCCGTAGGTGGTCCGGCTGCATTGCCTTCAATCTCTTCACAACAGCATCCGGAACTGCGTCACTTGTTGCGAGCCCAAGACCAACCTTCGGTCGAGGCTGGAGTGAGTCCCAGTCCACGCGACAAACGATCGCATCGGTTTCCAGTCCAACTGTGTGAATCGGGGTGTGACCGTGTGAATCGCTCGCCGTGATCGTGATCCGGTGGCGGACCCGATCACCGGTTTTGACAGCAAGGGGAAAAGGCAAATCAAGCGGAGTGCTGTAAGTCTTGAACGACGCGTCGGTCCAGTTGCGTTGGTCCTCCATTTCGAAGACTTCGCCTTCAAAATCGACACGGACCCGCAAATCTCCTGTGCGATAAGTGATGGCACGAATATCGTTTGCAGGTTGGTGAGGCGAGATGCGATGTGGAAACTCGCCGTGACTTGTTGTGCCATCGCTGTGCAACACTTCCACCGGGTTGCCCAAACACGTGGCCAGCGGGTGGAGCAGGCACACGCCAATCCGGTTTTTTTGAAACGGCCCGTCCGCCACGCCATCGAACTGGTACACGACCGTCGGGTCGCCGGATTGCCCGGAAGCACGGCCTTCGATTCGCCCCAGCCAATGGTAGGGAACCGCGGGATCGTTCGCGGTCGCGCGAAACCTCAATTCGAACGAATCATCACTCTGGCAAACGTCGACATCGTCGATTCGACAACCGATCGTGTTCCAGTCCGCGTCACGGATCGCGGCGAAAACGCCGCGGATGATTTCTGCGTCGCCCAGACGAATGGTTCGCAGAAATCCGAGCTCATCGTCCCATTGCATCGCGAGCGGTCCGGCAGTCAATTCGATTGGCATCAATGGTTGCTCCAAGTCGCTTGGTCGTTGCTCGCGTTACTCGATCAGCGCGGGAACTCAACGCCGCTCCGGCACAAGCATGGCTAGCGTATCAAAGTTCAACGATGATGGTCTGGAACCCAACGGGGCTGAGGTCAACAGTCTTTGGCACGATCACTTGGTGGAGGACAGCATCTGTGGGTCTCGAATGAAGGATGCCAAACAGCGGCCGATGGATTCGTACCATAACAATCGTTTTAGGCGACGGAGCCCACCATGGTGCCTCGACCATCTGTTCGACCCGACACTGCCGAGATACGACCCGGGAGATCATCGCGTCGAACAACCCGATGCGAGTGCCGTTGAGATCGCTGATTCGCCACTGCGTTTCGACCTGAACATCGCCGTATAACCAAGTTAGGCTTAGCAGCGGTGCCCTGCTACGCATTCAGCAATGTTGGCGGCAAGTCCGAGAGGTCACCGAGAAACGGTGACATCAATGGATCGCTTGGGTTCACTCTGTGCATGGCATCGCTGAGCCACAGCGATAGCACCTTGGGAGCTCGCACAACGGGTCCAAAGCTTCTCACTGCATTACATCCGAATCAGTGTTTTGCTTCAGGCTCGGACCTGAAAGTGTTGCATCGGTTTGAGGGCACAGAGCCACGATGGCGTCAGCTGATTGTCGCTGGGTGTCACGTGCCCAAGCGATTGTTGAAAGAGCAAGATTCCGACCCGAGGAATCTCCCGCAATGACAACCGATTCTGCAGTGAAGCCTTCGCCGCTTAGCGTAGGTTTGGGTCGCGGCAAC
>JBCCUO010000978.1:0-1702 GCA_039196805.1 Planctomycetota bacterium
CGCCGACGATGCTGCCGACGATGAGTTTCCGCTCTAGGTCGCCCGTCTCTGACTCTGAATCGCCGTTGACAGAGCGGCGGATCCAGTGTTACTCCCCTTTTCAAGCCGGGAGTGGCTGAAGCACCATCCTTTGGAAAGCTATCATCGTCGTGGATCGTTGTGCGGGAACGTCCAACGGGTTCACTCCGGTGAATCGGAGCATCAAGGTTGTTTGCGACGATTACTGGGTCAATCGTCTCGGAAAACCGCTCCACGATGAAGCTTTACTGAGCATCGGGGCGTCGCGTCGGCGACGCCCCGATGCCAGGATCCAGTCGGAATCCAAATCCGATCGGACGTTCTGTCACCCAAACCTCTGGATAGCCCACTCGCACTGCCGCGATCGTGACCTATGGCGGATCAATCCCCCGAGCCAAGTGACGAACTGAAGGACGTCAGCGTTCCGACTCGGGCGATCGACCCCGAGGGAACGAAGATCGATCCCGCGCTGGTCGACGATATCCTGGAACCGGAAACGGGCGACCAAGTAGTGTCGGCCAGTGAGGAGCGGCGTCAGATGCGTCGCCGCAAACGGATGGCTCTGTGGGGCGCGGCGTTGGCGATCGGTTTGCCGCTGATGGTGTACGGCAGTATTGCCGTTCGTCCGCATCGGCAATCCGAAATCGCTTCGATCGCCCCGGCGGCTCGGTTCGAACTGCGGCTGCGCGAAATGGCGACAGCAATCACCGATGATCTGGCGGCCCGCGAGAGCGAGTACCAGCTGGCGCTTGCCGAGGCCAAGTCGGCTGGCCAGCCGGTCGACACGATCAAGCCGCGTGAACCGACGCTTCAGAAACTGCACATCAACGAATACGAGGTCACCGATCAGATGTTGCAGCGTCTGCGAAGCCTCGATCCACAGACGCGTTCCGGCATTGACACGGTGATCATCGATTTTGGCAAGATCACCGACGAGGGCGCCAAGGCGATCGCCACGCTTCCCAGGTTGCAGCACATCCGGATTCGCCTATCGCCGCTAACCGATCAGGCGTTGCAAGCGTTCGCCGATGGCTGCCCCGATTTGTGGTATCTGAATTTGCCTCATGCCGCCTGCACTGCCTCGGGAGTCGCACAGTTATCCAAAATCAGCAAATTGCGTCAGCTTCGGCTCGGGTCGAAACGTCTCAGCAACGAAGTCACTCGTGCGATTGCAGAGATCAAGTCGCTTCGAGGCGTTCACTTGATCGGCGTCCCGGTCAATGATGAGGGCATGAAGACGCTGGCAACCATGCCGATTCTGGAATCTCTGTATCTGGACGATAGTTCGGTGACCAACGAAGGTTGGAATTGGCTGTTTCGTCATCATCCAGAGCTTCACGTGCACATCAATGAAGCCCACCATGATCGCGACCCCAAGCATCACGAGCATCACGATTGACTGAAACGAATTCTGCCGTTGCCAACACCAGCCGCCTTGACCGGCTTGCCCAAGAGGTTGACGACGAAGGACTGGATGCCCTGCTGGTGACCGATGAAATCAACGTGAAATACCTGACTGGGTTCACGGGTGACAGCACCTACTTGCTGGCGATTCCCGGCGCGCCGGTCTTACTAAGCGACCGTCGCTATGAAACGCAATTGGCTGAAGAGTGCCCCGGCATCCTCGCCGCTGTGCGCCCGCCTACCCAAGCGATGAACGATCTATTGGTCGAGGTGATTCAAG
>JBCCUO010000979.1:0-1695 GCA_039196805.1 Planctomycetota bacterium
CCAGTGTTTCCAACCCGCTGTTCTTCGTGATTCCTGGAAAGACGGCGGCGTAGATTCGCACCGCGCTCTGCTGCTGGAAACGGCTCAACGTCCGCGGTGCGGTTTCCGGCTCGATCGACGCGAACGTGGACACAGGAATCAGTTCGCCACCCGGACCACGAATCCGCAAGTCCATCAACGACGACGACGATTGCCGGTCGGCCGCTTCCAGTTGCGGAATCACTCGATACGAGCGATTGAAGTAGTTGAAGCGGTTGACGTATCCACCGCCCAACAAGACACCCAACTCGCGTCCGACCGTGGCTTGATCCAGTCCCAGATCCGCAAGTCTTTCGCGGTCAATCACCACACGAGCTTGAGGCAGGTCGACCTTCAGGTCGCAGTCGACGAACAGAAACAGACCCGCCTCGCGCGCTTGAGTGACAATTTGGTCCGCCAGCTCGCGTTGACGCTGGACTGGCAGGTCACTCTTCATCACCAATTCAACGTCGTAGCTTCCGGCACCGGGCAGCGGCGGGACCAGCACGGGAAAGGCCTCCAGCCCTGGGTTGAGAGACGTGGTCATGAAGACGTCGGGCAAGATCGCCTGCGTGTCTCGTTCCCTTTCTTCCCAGTCCGTCGTGATCACTCCGCCAAAGCCGCCGCCCGCTGTCACCACCGCCCACATGTAGTCCGTCTCGGGGATGCCCTGAAAGCCTTCAGCCAACTGACCGGCCCAGCGCGTGGAGGAGCTGAGTGTCGAATCGGGCGATGCGGACAGGATCACCGAGATCGCGCCTTCGTCTTCCACGGGCGCGAGTTCACGAGATGAAAACAGGTACAGCGGAACCGCCGCCACTCCCGCCAGAAGCGTCGCCAAAGCGATCGAGTAGCGAAGTCCAAAAACAGCTTGCAGCAGACGACCGTAGCCCCGCTTGATCCAATCAAACAAAGCGTTGACACGCCGGGTCATCCAGCCTTCCCGACCCCCTTCGGGAATCACGTACGCACTCATGATGGGTGAAAGCGTCACGGCGACAATGCCGGAGACAACGACCGCAGCCGCCAGAGTGAACGCGAACTCGCGGAACAGCATGCCCGTCAATCCGCCTTGAAAACCAATCGGCGCATAAACGGTTGCCAGCGTGATCGTCATCGCGATCACCGGTCCGACCAGTTCTCGTGCGCCGATCAGGGCCGCATGGATTCGCCCATGTCCGTTCTGGATATGCCGCTGAACGTTCTCAACAACGACGATCGCATCGTCGACCACCAAACCAACCGCCAGGACGATTGCCAACAGCGTCAGCAGATTCATCGAGAATCCCATCAGCAGCATCACGATTGTCGCGCCAACCAATGAAACCGGCATGGCGACCAACGGAACCAGCGCGGTCCGGAGTGACCCCATGAATAGAAACACGACCAGACCGACAATCAGAATCGTCTCCGCCAACGTCTTGGAGATCTCGGCCAACGACTTCCGCATGAACTTGGTTCCGTCGTACGCCAACTGTATGTCGATGTGCGATGGCAAGCTTTCGCCCAACTCCTCCATTGCGTCCCGTAATCGATTCGAGACGTCGATTTCGTTCGTGCCCGGCAGCGGCCAAACGCTGACGTAGATCGCTTGCTTTCCGCGGTACATCGCGGTCGCCATCGGCTCTTCGCTGGACAACTCGGTTCGTGCCACATCGGATAGTCGAATGATCGATC
>JBCCUO010000980.1:0-1695 GCA_039196805.1 Planctomycetota bacterium
CATGGTGATCTCTATGACTTCGCGGCCCCGTTCGACCCTGACGTGGATCCTTGCTTGCGTCCTGGTCGCGACGCTAGCAGAACCATCTCATGCACTGGAGCCGGGAGGTCGCAAAACGTCGGATCCGCTCCAAGCTGCCAAACTGGCCACTCAGTTCCTGACCGAACAGGTCAGCACGCAAGGTGGTTACCTCTGGAAGTACTCCGCTGACCTTTCGCTGAAAGAGGGCGAAGGGATCGTAAGGACCAGCACGGCCTGGGTCCAACCACCCGGTACTCCCACGATCGGTGAATCGTTCTTGAACCTTTACGAAGCGACCGAAGATCCCCAATTCCTTGACGCGGCCCGAGCCGTTGGACAGGCGCTCCTGAAAGGGCAAATGAGATCAGGTGGTTGGCAAGCGATGATCGAATTCGATGACGACCGCCGAAAGAAGTGGGCGTATGTCGTCGATCTCCCTGCCAAGAAGAGGAAAGACCAATCCAGCTTGGACGACGACAAAACTCAATCGGCCACGCGGTTCGTGATCCGCTTGGACCGAGCCCTCAAGATGAAAGACGAGGCCGTGCACGAAATGGCGATGCGTGCGCTAGACGGCTTGATCACCAAGGGACAGTTGCGGACGGGTGGCTTCCCGCAAGTCTGGACTGACCAGCGACAAGAACCACTGGATCAACCGATACGCTCGGCCAGCTACCCGGATGATTGGCCGCGCGAGTATCCCGGACACCAGCAATATTGGCATCGTTACACACTCAACGACAACCTGGCTCCAGACGTGCTGGACACATTGTTCTTGGCGGCCGACGTTTACCAAAACAAACGGTACCGTGATGCCGCGGTGCGTTTGGCCGATTCACTGTTGTTATCGCAGATGCCGGATCCACAACCCGCGTGGGCACAGCAATACAGCTTCGACATGCAGCCGATCTGGGCCCGTAAATTTGAACCTCCAGCGATCACTGCGGGCGAATCTCAAGGTGTCATTGGTGCGTTGATGCTGGTCTACCAGCGGACTGGCGACCGCAAGTACCTGCGTCCGATCCCCAAGGCACTCGACTACCTGAAACGCTGCGAGCTTCCCCACGGACAACTGGCGAGGTTCTATGAACTCAAGACGAACCGCCCGCTCTACTTCACCCGCGACTATCAGCTGTCCTACGACGACGCAGACGTGCCGACGCATTATGCGTTCAAGGTCTCCAGCAAGATCGATCGACTGCGAAGCCAATACGAGAAGCTCGCGGCGCAGAAGTCGCCGAAGCCTACGGCTCCCAAACAGCGACGGCCGTCTCGGGCTCAGCTACGATCGATTCTGATGACTCAAGACGAACGAGGTGCCTGGGTGGTCGACGATCGGCTCCGCTACCACAAGGTCGTCGGTCCGATCATCGACATGAAACAGACCGCCGAAAACCTCAACGCACTGGCAAGGCACTTGGCAGAGTAGATCAGCTGGGGTTAACACCTGGGTCTATCACATGTCCAAGCTCCGCGACTGAAAATGGAGCGTCTCGCCAGCGGGTCATTTTCGCCAGCTGTTTCGTCAGGCAACTTACGGCGCCTTGTTTGTCTTTGCGTATCGCAAGTTTGCCAGGAGGTGATTCAGCCAGTCGCGGAGCGACGTCATGCGATAGACCGGGGTGCCAACCCCGGTTCCGGTGTGGATTGCATTCTTAAAGCCCCGCAGGGGCG
>JBCCUO010000981.1:0-1691 GCA_039196805.1 Planctomycetota bacterium
CGTGATGTCGTTGTTTTCACGTTTAAACACCATTTGATCATGGGGTCGCACCCGTCAGAGAACAGATACGGAGTCTTGTTCAGCGAACTGCATTCGGTCGCACTGGCCGACATGGACGGCGACGGATTGAAGGACATCGTGACAGGCAAGACGTATTGGTCACATCACAAGCAGAGTCCCATGTGGGACGCCGGGGCCGTCGTCTATTGGTTCAAGCTCGTGCGCGACCGAGACCAGATCGACTGGATCCCTTACAAGGTGGACGGCGAAGCCGGAATCGGTCGCCAGGTCTCGGTGTTTGATCTGAACGGCGATCAGCTACCCGATCTGGTACTCGGCGGCATGAAGGGCGCACACGTCTTGCGACACGCAGCGACGGCGGTGGGCAAGTCGGAGTGGCTGGCGGCCCAGCCGAGCGTCTACGATGGCCCCCAGCTTCCGTCGGTCGACGATGCGGTTGCCGAGCGTGGGCCAAAGCTAAGGCTCGACGCCAAGACACGACTAGCGGAGGGGGCCATCGAAGCCGAGTCGCTGAAAGCTCATGTGACGGAAGGAACCGCGAGGACTCAAAACATGAGCAAGTTCGCCGACGGCGAATGGAGCAATGATTCGCATCTGTGGTGGACCGGAGCGAGCGTGGGCAGTCTGTTGACCCTGGAGTTGCCAGAGTTTGGCGGAAACGTCGATATCGATGTCGTGATGACAACAGCCAGGGACTACGGCATCGTCCAACTGTCGCTCGATGATCAAACGTTGGGCAAGCCGATTGATTTGTTCAACAAGACGGTTGATACCACAGGCGTCGTTTCTTTTTCAGAGATCAACGTCAAGGGTAATCAGCACGAGCTACGCGTGCTGGTTGTCGGGGCAAACCCGAACGCAAAGAAGTCGCACATGTTCGCCCTGGACTATCTAAGAATCCAGACTGAGAACGGCAAGTTTGTGGCGAGCAACGCTCACGCCCGTCAGCCAAGTGACGCAAAGACACCTGATTGAACCCTACCGTATTGGTTCTGTCCGAGGGCGTACCTCGCCCCCGCCTCAAACCACTCCGGCTCCCTTCGCCCGCAGCTTTGCGGAGCAACGACGGCGAGAAGTAGAAAAGTATGGCGTGCGTTGTGCAAGTGAGACTACGGCACCCGCTTGGATTAGCCAAGATGCTGGTTTAGACACAACTGCTGTGAGCGTCGTCGTTGGGCCAGCGAATATGCAGTAGAAAACGAAAAGCCATGCAGCGGTGACCGGTACGACGGAAGGCGTGGTGTACGGGTTCATTGGCGATTTCAGTCGGATAACGTCAGCACTCAGCCGACGGCGACGAGAGATTGTCCACTTAAGACGCCCGACCTCGCTGCTCAGGTGCATGGGGGAAGTTATCCGGTCGCTTGGTGTGCGGACCATGATGACTGAAATTGCGGGTGAACGAAGTACGGCGAGTCAGGGAGCGGAAGAATGCACCCGTCCGCCGCCGCGGCATCAAGCAACGCTTGCAGGTGAAGCTGCCCCTCAACCGGCATCGGCAAGCCTCGCTGGCGATGCCGGTGCAAAGCGAGCCGCCACGCATCAAAGCAGTCACACTCACCACCAGGACCGTAGTCGTAATCAATCGTGAATGTTGGGTGTATGAGCTCGATTCCCGCACCATGAATGTCGATCCGAACGCCGTCCGCTTCTGCGATAGCCGCCGCTTC
>JBCCUO010000982.1:0-1690 GCA_039196805.1 Planctomycetota bacterium
CTTCAACACCTCGATGACCGGCTACCAGGAGATCCTGACGGATCCCAGCTATCGCGGCCAGATCGTCACGATGACCTATCCGGAAATCGGCAACTATGGCGTCAACTCAGTCGACGTCGAGCATGAGTCGCCTTCACTGGCGGGATTCATCGTTCGCGAAGAGAGCCGCATCTTCAGTAACTACCGCGCTGAAGGCGATCTGAGTGGTTACCTCCGCAAGCATGGCATCATCGCGCTCAGTGGGATTGATACGCGAGCCCTTGTCCGGCGAACGCGAACCTCGGGTGCAATGCGAGGTGTTCTGTCAACGACGGACCTTTCCGACGAGAGCTTGATTGCCAAAGCGAAGGCAGCGCCCGGTCTGGTCGGTCGCGACCTGGTGCGGGAAGTCATGCCGACCAGTTCGGCCAGCTGGAATCACGAGTTGGATCAGTGGACCGCGGACGAGGTCGGAGCTCCGGGGGGCAACGCCGACGGACCCCACATCGTCTGCATGGACTTTGGCATGAAGTGGAACATCCCTCGCCACTTGGCCTCGCGCGGCAACCGTGTCACGGTGATTCCTGGGGACACGTCGGCGGATGAGATCAAGGAGCTTCAGCCCGATGGCGTCTTCCTTTCCAACGGGCCTGGCGACCCCGAGCCATTGGACTACGCGCACAACAGCATTCGGGAATTGATCGATCAAGTGCCGATGTTTGGCATCTGTTTAGGCCACCAGTTGCTCTCACTGGCGTGTGGTGCCTCAACGTTCAAGTTGAAGTTTGGCCACCGAGGCGCTAATCAACCGGTCTTGGACACGCAGACCGGAAAGATCGAGATCACGACTCAGAATCATGGTTTTTGCGTGGACGAAAAGTCGCTTCCCGACTGCTTGGAAGTCACTCACCGAAACCTGAACGACGACACCGTCGCGGCCAACGCGGTGGCCGAGTTCGATTATCGCACATCCGAGGCCGATCTGGTGGACGGGCCACCCAACGCCAAGCCTTCGGCGGTGCGTTTCAACTTGATGCCCGAGCGATTGTTCATCACCAGCCCATTCGAAGATTTCGACTATACATTCGTCTGGATCGAAAGTGCGGCAGCTGAACAGTTCGGTACGATTCAGATGACGCGCGGGTCGTTTCTGATCCGCCAGACCGAACCGACCTTTATCCTGCATCACCCCGACGGATCCCCGCAAAAAGCATCGGTGGACGATACCGAGCTTCTGTCGGTCAACTCTAGTTTTCTGTTATACGCCGCTGATACCGAAGGCGGATCGTCGGGCTCGCCGGTGTTCAACAAGCATGGGCAACTGACGGGTTTGCACCACGCTTGGTGGCCGATCCAGACACTCAAGTCCGAATTCCCCAACCTGACCGGGCGGCTGAACAATGGCAATTTCACCGGCCACGCCAATGAAGGCATCAAGCTGGCGGCGATCGCCATCGATCTGGAGCGCCACATCGCCAGTGGCAACGAAAAGGCGCGGGATGCGGCAACCGTGCTGCAGGCCTTTGACGGATCCGATACGCTGACCGGCATGTTCGGTAGCCTGGGCCGTGACCGCGGGGATGAAACTGCGCCTGCTTATGAAAAGGTGGTCACCGTCTATCAGGGCCGCGAGCAGGACATCGACATCGGTGCCTGGAACATCGAATGGCTGAACAGAGATCATGCCAATGACAACCGGATGCACCGGGTC
>JBCCUO010000983.1:0-1684 GCA_039196805.1 Planctomycetota bacterium
GCGGTTCCGGTGGATCGGAAGGTGCCATCACACAGACGCTCACCACGGAAGTTGGAAGGCAGTATCAGGTCGTTTTCTCATTCAGTGGAAATTGGTCTAACGGCGAAGCCGTAAAAGAATTAAGAGTTTCCGCGGACGGCCAGTCTCATGACTTTCAGGTGACCGAGCCGAGCGGTTGGTCATCCACCAACGTGCTCTGGGCGGATCATTCGTTCTCCTTTACCGCGGACTCAACTTCCACCGACCTGACTTTTGCCTCTTTGGTCAACAGCGGTTTTGGCCCGCTAATCGGCGACATTCGCGTGATCGAAATCCCGCAAGCGGTCAGTGCGATTCTGAACAACGACCCGACGCTGTCTTACGACGCGGCGACGAGCAAGTTCTATCGTCTCGTGAACTCTGAAGTTACTTGGACGACCGCCCAGAGCAATGCGGTCGCCAGCAGTCTCAATGGTGTCAGTGGTCAACTGCTGGTAATCGAATCGCAATACGAAAACGATCTGTTCCAAGAGCGGGCGATAGAGATTGGTGATCGACTTTGGTTAGGCGGATCGGATCAAACGACTGAGGGTGACTGGCACTGGTACGACGGAACTGAGCAAGGCGATCAGTTTTGGACTGGAGACGGAGCAGGCACTGCAGAAGCCGGTCAATACACCAATTGGTATCCCGGACAGCCCAACAACGCCAGCGGAAATCAGGATTACGCTGCCATCCAGCCACACGGGCAATGGATCGACGACTCCGGCAGCACGACAAGCCCGTACGTCATCGAATGGGACGCCAGCGAAGTCCTTTCCAACTTCACGTTTAGCCTGAGCGACGATTCGGGTGGGCGATTCGCGATCAATAGCAACACTGGCGAAATCACGGTCGCCGATGGGTATCGGATCGATTACGAACAGCAGACTTCTTACGGCATCGATGTTCAAGTCACCGACGCGGCCGGCAACAGCTACAACGAAACGATGTCGATCGCCGTCGATCCCGGATCGGAGCTTGATTCAGCGCCGACGGATCTTTCCAGCGGCATCGAGCTGAACGCGGATGGAGGAAATGACGCTTACCTCTACGCTGCCGACGGGGGTGCCGTTCTTGGCGGACTTGCGAGCTTGTCATTCGAGATGTCGTTTTCGCTCGACGATGTGGGGCAGCATGTGCTCACATCGTACGCCAGCACCAATGCAAACAACAATGAGTTCAACCTTGTGCTGGCTGGCAACGGCACCATGAATTTTCATGTCGCCTCGACAAATATCTCGTCTCTTTCGGGCATCGACTACAACAGCCTGATGGATGGTCAGCAGCACCATCTCGCATTGACTTGGGATAACGCTAGTGGTGATTGGGCGATCTATGTTGACGGACAGCTGACTGATTCGGGAACTGGGCTAGCCACCGGCGAAACGATCGAAGGTTCCGCCGGTAGTGGTGAATTGGTCTTTGGCCAGGAACAGGACGTGCTACTTGGCAACTTTAATTCCTCTCAAACATTCCGCGGCACGCTCTACGATGTTCGCGTCTGGAATGAAGTCCGCAGCGAAGCCGAAATTGAGCTGAATCATCAGCAGAAGTTTGACAACGGCAATAAGGGTTGCTGCAGGGTGGATTCTGTGAACTTCGGAGCCTGTGCAATGGAACACGGTGCGAGCAAGTCGGCTGCCGTCCAGAGTTGCGGGATGAC
>JBCCUO010000984.1:0-1674 GCA_039196805.1 Planctomycetota bacterium
CATCGAACCCAGTGAACATCGAACCCAGTGAACATCGAACTCGGGTGTCCAAGGGGATCGAGGCATCAAAGGCGCCGAGCACAGTGGTCTGACGGTGCTCCGCCACCCAGTCGCCCAGTCGCCTGGTCGCCCAGTCGCCCGGTCGTCTGGCCACCCAGTCGTCCTGCCGTGCTGTCAATTGTTGACCAAGTGGACGAACCGGTCCGGTGCGATCGCCACAACGTAGTGGTTTCTCCCGTCAACGACCGTGACATCCTGACGTGCCATTGGGCCAGCGGATTGGCCCCCGACGTTCATCGGCGAAAGTCCAATTTGGTGCGTTCCGACAGGCAGTTCCGCACGGAGGACCTGGATTTCTCGAGGCAGAAGGCCCCAGCAGCGGGTGTCGGCCGATTCGCTGGCGCCCCATGCCGACGCGGCCGCGAAATGGAACAGGCGTCCCGCATCCCCTTGGATCCCCATTTGATCGCTGGCGGCAGCGATCATGGATTCCTTTGTCGCGCGGCGAACGACGGCACGAGCAATCGTCCAAGGCATCTCTGAATTCAATTGCCCGACGGCGAGATCCGTGACGTCCGTCAGCGTTTGGGTTTGACCAAAGAGTTGCCCATCAACGAGAACTCCGATCGCTTGGATCGTTTGAGGAGGGATCGACACGGTGGGGACTTTGACCGAAGCGATGTTGGGCAAAACAGGCACGGATTCGTCCTTTTCGTCATCATCGGAATCGTTGGTTTCCGCGTTCAGGATGCTCGACGCGATCGATAGGGCTGTGGATGTCGTTTCGGCCGTGGTTTCGGTCAGCACCGGTCCGCGTCCGACGCACGCGAGCACGTAGACGACGCCGTGCCCTGGTCGGCTGTGGACACCACCGCTGGCTCGTGCGATGTCTTCGTGTGCCGGAATGAAGTCGGGCTGGACCTGACTGACGAGCTGATAGGCTCGAGTGGCGTCGTCGTAGTTTCGGTGGGTCGCCTCGCGAAGCATGCCTCTCAAGTAGGGCGCGAACGCGATCGGTTGGAAGCTCTTTTCTCCCGCCGCGACCCATTGGGAGGCCAGGCCGCGCTCCTCCGCCAGCCTTGCCAGTTCGGTCTGTTTCATCTCCGCTTGCAGAGAGTACGCTTCAGCATCGGTCTGGTCAGTCGCCAGTGAGCAAATCGCGAGCATGCCTCGGATCATCACCTCTTCATAACCCGTGGGACGAAAGAGGCGGCTGCGGTCGTCGGTGATCAGCGATTTGGCTTCCCGGATGGGGGCCGAATCGGGAAGGGCGTCGAATCGATCTCGCAGGATGCGGAGCCTGTTTTCCGCAGCCTCAGCGTCGCCCGCCGCCAGTTCGACCATGGCCAAGTCCAGTTGTGCGGCATCGCGTGCGTGCGAACGAGAATGGGCGATTTCGAGAAGCGATTCGCGGGCGGATGAAAGGTCCCCGTTTGCAAACGCGACCTGTGCATCACGGATCTGATTGCGACGGGAAGCGCAGCCGACCTGCGTCATGAAGCAGGCAACGGCGAATCCAGATGCCAAAATCAACGGAAGGAATCGCAATTCGGCCGTCCCTTGCAGCATGCCAACAGATCGTTCTGGTTTCAGCTCAGCCATCGGCCTGGTCGAAAAGACCGAAGTTCCACCACTTTCCTGCTCGAGACTTGTGGTAACCCTTGCGAATTTTGG
>JBCCUO010000985.1:0-1672 GCA_039196805.1 Planctomycetota bacterium
CACCGATTACCGGACTGCATCTCTGGTTTGACCGCCCCATAACAGAGCGTGAGCATGCCGTCTTGGTAGGGACGGTATCCCAGTGGTTGTTTCGTGATCCGTGCCCGAACGTAAGCCCGCTTTCGGACGTAGCTGAGCGCGGACACTACTATCAAATCGTCATCAGTGCTTCGGCAGATGCTAACGCGATGCCGAAGCAAGAACTGGTGGATGTCATCTTGTCCGAGCTTCGGGCGACTTTCCCGGAGGCCTGCAACGCGACACTAACGCACTTTCGGTTGGTGACCGATCCGAAGAGCGTGTTTTCGATTCGGCCACAGGTCGATGCAATCCGTCCCGCATCGGCCACTGGAGTGCCCTGGTTGGCCTTGGCCGGAGACTGGACCCAGACGGATTGGCCGTCGACGATGGAAGGAGCCGTGATCAGCGGGCGAAAGGCGGCAAGCTTGGCGGCTGAGAGCTTGTTACCGAAATACCCCATTTTGACGGAAACGGCGATTAATACGGGTCTCGGTGGGGAAACCGCCTACGAGGCATCGATGGTACTTCGGGGACTTCCTGCCCGCATCCTGGCTCGGCTGCTGATTCGCAGCTAGGGCGTGTTGCCGTGGGGCTAACATTCTAATGCCTTTCCCTCTACCGCTGCCCTTTGAGACCGGACCTCTTGGACACGACACTTCCGCGACATCTTGATGAGCGTATGCGCTGGCTGGCGGCGCCCGATGAGGGCAGCTACGGGCCCGGTGACTTCGTTTTGTATTGGATGCACAACGCGCTGCGTGCCCATGAGAATCCCGCACTCGACGTTGCCATTTGTCTGGCCCGCGCGAACGGATTGCCGCTGCTCGTCTATCACGGCTTGAGCGAGGATTATCCCTTCGCTTCCGACCGGCTTCACGCATTCATGTTGCAGGGACATCGAGATGTGCAACGCGAGTTGGCAGATCGCGGAGTGGCGGCAACATTCCATCTGCAACGCCAAGGAATTCGTGGACCATATCTCCGCGATCTTACGCGTGCGGCGGCGCTGATGGTCACCGAAGAGATGCCGGTGCAGCCACTGTCCGGTTGGATGGAACGTTTAGTCGCAACTTGCAATACGCCGATCGCGACGGTCGATTGCTCTTGTATCGTCCCGGTCACGCTTGTTGACCGAGCTCCCACGGAAGCATCCGAGTTCCGTCGCGCAACCCGGACGCTGCGGGAAGCGAGATTGCGCGTGGCTTATCCGGAACAGAAGGTCGACATTCAGGTCTGCGACCTAAACACGATTCACCATGAATTCGGACTCGAACCGGTATGCCTGCAAGATTCCGATCTCTCGGCCCTGATCGGCGAGTGTCGAATCGATCACGCGATCTCTCCGGTGACCGACACTCCCGGCGGAACTCGTGAAGGCTATCGCCGCTGGACCGCCTTTAAAGATGACGGTTTAACGCAATACCACCGATCGCGAAACAATCCGACTCGCCCCGCCGGTGCCAGCCGCATGAGCGCCTACTTGCACTATGGGATGGTCAGTCCATTTCGTATCGCAAGGGAAGCCGCAGAGTTCGGTGCAGAGAAGTTTCTTGACGAGCTACTGGTGTGGCGAGAACTTGCGTTTCACTTTTGCTTCCATCATCGCGAGGTCATTGATTCGCTAGCCGACGCCTACCGTCCGCGTATCATA
>JBCCUO010000986.1:0-1672 GCA_039196805.1 Planctomycetota bacterium
CAGCTTGGGCAGCGTGATCTACGCGATGTGCGTCGCCCATCCGCCGTTTCGCGCGGAAACCAGTTACGGGATCCTTCGCAAGATCACCGATCAGTCGGAGCGGGGACTACGTCAGCAAAACGCCGAAGTGCCGGAGTGGCTTGAGCGGATGACGACGTGGCTGTTGGCAAAGGATCCGTCAGATCGGCCCGAATCGGCAAACGAAGTCGCGGCGATGTTGGAGGCGTGTCTCGCGCACCTGCAACAGCCCACGGTCGCGAAGCTACCGGTGCCGCTACGTGACACGTCAAGACAACACGGCAGCGTGAAGGCGATCGGATTGGTCCTAGCGCTGGTCGCGCTGATCTTGGTGACATTTGCCATCTGGTCGCCTGGCCGGGACGACACTGCGGCTAGCAAGTCACAGAACCAAGCTCCACCTGTCTCTCCACCGGCGTCCTCCGTATCGGTTGATGACCTGTTTGCGGACGACAAGTGGGAGCTTGAGATCGACGCCATCGAATCTGAAATCAAGCGGATTCAAATTGACATTGAAATCCAAGATCCCATTGCTCCGCAGTAGTCGCCCACCGCACTTTTGATCGAACCCTTTCCTCGTCGTCTTGTCCCCATTTGGAATCAAAACATGAAGGTCTTAGCATCAATAATCCTTGCGACACTTGCGTGTTGTCTGGTTAGCGGTACTTCAGCTCAATCGCAGGAAACTGATTACGCAGATGCTTTTTCGGCGTACGGCGGAGACTATGTCGACGTCTCTGACCGTCCCAAACCCACCGAGATCGTGATCATGCTGGGCGATGGCGATGAAGCGAAGCGACGCGAGTTCATCGACGCTTGGGATGTCATGGAGTCGGCGAAGTTGGGTGCATCGACTACCGGAATTGGACCGGCAACCACACTGAGTCAGATCCGTGTCGACATTGAGACTCCTTATCCCAATGGCCCAGAGCCCTGCTTCGTGGCCGAGTATCCCAAGCATTGGGACGAGACAAAGGTCGCTGCGTTTCGCAAGCAGGCGGAGCTTGACGCCCTTCGCTTCGGCATCCGCGAGTACTACTTTCAATCGGTCGAGAAACCGGACGACGACAACAAGACGCGGATGTGGCTTCGCGCCGGCGTCCGCAATCGAGTGGAGCTCGACCGGCAGTTCGTCAAGTTTGTCCAAATCGCCAAAGCGTTTGACTCGAAGAACCCTCGCCTCGATCTGTTCCAAATCACCACGCCAGCCCGAGACCCATTCAGCGACTTTGGCGGTGACCCCTTTGGTGGTGATGACCCGTTTGGTGGCAGTCCCGCCGCTGCTGCTCGATCAGCTCAACCGAACGATTCTGATCCGTTCGGTTCCTCGAACGACCAAGCAAACTCGCTAGGTGCACTCACTCCGGCGCCACGGCATCCCAAGCAAACCATTGCAGCTCAGATTGCCGAGGCGGAGTCAGACTTCAAACGAGCGTCCAAGGCGCTAGTGACTTTGCGAGACAACTTTCGCGAGGCTGCGACGCCGGAAAAGAAACAAGAAGCTCGACGAGCAGTGGTTTCGCAGATTGCTGCGATGTTTCAGACTCGCCGACGTATCCAGATGCTGCGTGTTCAGTCCCTCCATCGACAACTGGAAGACCTGGCAAAGTCCTTGGCTAATGACCCGACCAGTCAACCGAATTGGCTAGAAAGC
>JBCCUO010000987.1:0-1665 GCA_039196805.1 Planctomycetota bacterium
ACTAGCTGTCTCTTGATCCGGTCCAGGTACATCTCGTCGATGTCGGAGATCCTGGCGATCAACTGGTCCTTCACAACGAAGGCGTTTTCGACGATCCCTTCGCCCAGCTCGGCGACCCGCCCCTTGATGGGAGCTTCTAAGATCTGCTGTCGTTCTTCGGGCGCGAACGCGATCACGCTTCCGCTGCCGCTGACCGATTGCTGCCAGGGTGCCGTGACGACCAGCACGATGCCGACAACAAGCAAAACGGCCAACAATTGACCGACCCGCCTTGCGATCCTGGAGGATCGAGCGAGTCGCAGCGATGGCATCGCCGCGTCGTCGTAGGCAATAGGAGCCAGCCCGCGCGGAACGGTTTTGCCGCGAACCGGAGGGGCTTCGACAGAAGCGATCATCGTGAACTCCCTGGGGAGGCAAAGGGCTGTCGGAGGTAGACGAGTGTTTCACAACGCTGGGCGATGGATTCGCGACCGGTGGCAATGACGACCGTCCAGCCCGCTTCTCTGTCCAATAGTCTAGTCAGTATCGGCTCCACCTCTTCATCGGAGAGGGAGTCCAACACGCCATCGATCAACAAAACGCTGGGCCTACCGGCGATCGCCCGTGCAATTCCCAGCCGGCGACATTCGTTTTCGCTCAAAGGGCTGCCCCCGGTGCTGAGCATCGACCTGGGCCCGTCGGGCAGGCGACTGAGTCCGTGAAGCAGGCCCACGTCTTCCAATGCATTTCGAACGTCCACGGCGTTGATATCGTTCCGGTCCAGGTGAACGTTCTCTTCCACCGATGCCTGAAAGACTTCGTTGCCGCGAACCACGGCCACATGCCGGTGCAGAACATCCGGACGGACATCGCGTGGCTCGTTGCCGCCCAACGTCAGTTCACCGGCCTTCGGCGCCCGCAGGCCGCCGATTAGGTCAATCAGAGTGCTCTTGCCAGAACCGGATGGTCCGTAAACCGCAAGGCTGCTGCCTGCCGGGACTTCGGCCGAGAAGTTATCAATGACTGGTTTCGAGGACGGCCAGCCGTACGACACGGAACTCATGCTGATCGGGAGCGCTCCTTCGACTTGAAAACCCATCATGCCGTCCTCACGCTGAACGGGAAGGTCGATGAGGGTACCCAGCTTGTCGATCGATGCCATGAGGTCGTAAAAACCCTCCATGTGCTTGCCCAGCTTCGCAAACGCGCCAACGATGACGGCGACAATCAGCTCCGATGCAACCAACTGACCCAGCGTCAATTCGCGGTTGATCACCAGGAACCCACCCAGTCCCAAGAGAACGGTGCTGGCCACGGCCTGCAGCGCCAAAGCAAACACGATCTGACGCATCAGAATGCGAAAGTGCTTTTGCCGCGAGGACAGGTATCCGTGAATCAGTTCGTCCGCTCGCCCGGTCGCCAGCGCCGGACCACCTTCACTCAGAAAGGTGGTTCGGTTCAGAGCGATGTCCTCCAGCCAGGCTGCCATGGCGTATTTGGTTTTGGATTCTTTGATGGCGCTTGCGATCGCGCCGCGTCCCATCACAAAGACCAGCAAGGCCAAACAGCCCAGCAGCAAGATGTCAAATCCAAGACTTCGCCGACGCCGGGCGGCGAAAACTAATCCTTAGCCATCGTAGGGCAGCGGCAGCACACCGGCGGCTCTGGGATCGCGATGGGTTTCAT
>JBCCUO010000988.1:0-1665 GCA_039196805.1 Planctomycetota bacterium
CGGAATCTTCAGCTCGGCTGGGATCGATCATCCGCCAGGAGACGGCGTAGCCTCGCTTGAGCACAATCAGCGAAACGTCAGTGTCGATGCTGGTGGCACGAGGAACGGGTTGCGATTGAAAACGGAAGCGACCATCGCGGTCAGAGAAGGCAATCCCGTAGATTTGGTCGAGATAGGGCGATTGATTTTTCGTCCATCCAGCGCGGAGCAGAACGATCGCTTCTTGGATCGGGCGACCCTCTTGATCCATCACTCGTCCCTTTGAGTTGATCAGACGTCCGCCTTCCTTGACCGTCATGACTCGGTCGACATGCCATCCAATAGGAAGTTGATCCGCAGGAAGCTGGAAGTCGATCTCGATGGGATTCTGACGATCCGCGAGTGGTGCTCTGGCGCTAAGCCATTCCGGTGCAGGCAAAGGCTCCAGGGCTGGCTTGGCTACGCTGATCGAGACACCCACCGTCGTGAGCGCTAGCACGCCAGCCAACACTCCGCTGGTGACGAGGCTGCGGCCGAGTCGCGAGGATGGCAACGGCCGCAGCAAAAGCGTCCGAATTCGATTCTTGAGTGATGAGGACCGAACAAACGAAGCAGCCAACGATCGATCGCGTCCAGGTTCAACCACGCTTTCAAGCAAATGCCCCGCGTACGTCGCCGGTTCTTCCCCGTCTCGAATGACAAGGGCATCTGCGGCAAGCTCTCGAAATCGCCGGTGCGCCCGGCTGACGAGATGAACCAGCGGGTGCCACCAAAACACCGTTGTGGCCAAGGCGACCAGCAGATCCCACCAGGCATCTCGTCGGCAGACGTGAGCTAGCTCATGCAGCACTACCGCGCGCTGTCTATTGGTCGGCCAGTGACCAAAGCTTGTCGGTACCAAGATCGTTGGTCGGAAGATGCCCCAGACAAGCGGCACTTCGATACGCCTGCTCGCGCAGAGACGAACATGCGACGGCAGCGAGACTGGCAGATCAGTAGCAACGGAATTCGCAGCCCGGGTCGCTACCGACAGCCAACGCCAAGCCAAGCCGATGCGGAGCAACCCGATCAGCAGGCCAACCACATATCCCCACAGCAGCACCTGCCCCAAGTGCTGGATCGGGATCGGTTGACTCGCCTTGTTCTCGCTCGGTGGAAGGCTCTCGGCCGCCGGACCGTGCTCGATTGGTCGATTTGCCTCGCTCGAACGGCTCGCGAAGGCATCGCGAGGCTGTTCATCAGAAATCGTCGCGTCGTCAATCGGGACCGGCCCCGGAGGAGAACTGGTCCAAGTAACCGGCGGCTTCATCGGTGATGCTTTTCTAACAGCCACTTGCCAGGCGGGCGGGGCCACCAAGCCGATTGGGATCGCAAAGAGTCCGAGACACGTCACCGTCAAAATGACGTGACCGACTGCTGGACGAGGTTGACGCCGCAGTCGCCAAACGGAAGTTTGTGACAACAGCATGCCGATCGACAGCAACAACGTGCTTCGGGCCACGATCGCCGTTGACCACTCACGCGCGGTGATGGTTTCGATCAACCAAGTCTGCAAGTTTTCCATCCCATTCCACCCCATCGTTGGACCGGTTATTTCGATCGTTTCGTTCTGCCCTTCTTCGACTTCGACGCTTTGCGTGGCCTCTTCTCGGCGCGATCGATCAGCTGCCTAAGCTGTTCAATCTC
>JBCCUO010000989.1:0-1650 GCA_039196805.1 Planctomycetota bacterium
ATTTGGATCAACTGATACTCCCCATGAAGTCTGACCCCGACGAACCGATCTCAGAATCGGCAAGAGAGTGGATCGAGATCGCTTGCCGAGGCCGCATCGAATACGACTTCGCGATGGATCGTCTGGTGCTCAGTGACGACGTATCGCTGACCCACCACACGCCGCTGCCTGAACACGACCAGTTCGATTGCCAACGTCTAACGGTGGACCTACGCGAGCCGAACAACCGCGACCTGCCGCGTGAAAGCCCGACCGATTGGCTGCGGAACATCACTGCCGAAGGGCTTCCCGCGATCGCACGATTGAGGACACGCGACAGCGAGATTGCGGCCAACACCATCCAACTGGATGCACAGGGCGGCTGGCTGAGGGCCACCGGTCCAAGGGGCATCGGACTGAGAGTTGGGCTGTTTGGCGCTACGCTTCGTCAATTGGAGTACCAGTTCGATACCGCCAACCCCAAGGCCGCCGGACGATTGATCGCTGACGGGCCGGGCCGGATGATCAGCCAGGACCCGCAGCAATCGATCAAAGAAGTTCGCTGGAACAGCCACCTGGAGCTACGTCCCGCTCCGACGGACGCAGCTGACCAACATGGCACGAAGCGACAACCGATGGAGCTTTTGGTCGACGGTGGCATCGATGCAACGTTTACCGACCAAGGCTCAGCCACGGCGGAATCGATCCGCGGTCTGGTGATCGCGGACAGCCGCAACAAACCAATGCAGTTTATCCCCCAGCGGTTTACTGCCGCTGGCGCGGTGGCGATCGATACCTCGAAGCTTGCGGTGCAGACGAAACGTTTGGCTGTCGACTTTGTGGAGACGGCCCAGCCCAAGGCCATCAATTCAGACGAGGACACCAGCGGCGTGATGCGAACTTGGGTCGCCCAACCGGTATCAACCAGAACAACAACCGTCAAACCGATCGCTCGCAGTCGACCCACCGTGCGTGGCGACACCATTGCCGTCCAGATGGCTCGCGGAGGGGACTGGGAGGTACAGGATTTAAGCGTCAACGGAAACGTCCAGCTCAATCATCAACTGGAAGCTCGTGGCAAAACGCTTTTGGCCAACTTGGAAGGCCAGAAGTTGCGGTTGGGAACTGTGGATGGGCAGGATATTCTCTATCTTGGCAGCGGGCCAGAGGCACCAGCCCGACTAAAACTTGCCGACGGCTATTTCGTTGGACCCGAGATTCAGATCTGGCTTGATCTGAACATCGTCCAGATCAATCAGGCGGGCGAGTTCCAACTTCCGACCGAGATGCTGCCCCGAGCGATCTCGCTGGGAGCAGTTGCCGAGCAAGATTCTCAGGCGGCCTCAAACGTCGTCTGGAAAACACCGCCAAGGTGTCGGTTCGAGGGTGGCATGTCGTTCGACGGTCGCCGCGTTCTGCTCAACGGAGGCGTATTGATCGACGCTGAATTCACTCATCAGCAACAGCCGTGGACCATTTCCATGCGTGGCGAATCGCTCATCGCACTGTTGGACAGCTCCGTTCAACTACGCGACATGCAAAGCCTTCGCCAGGCGGTGATTCAAAGCATCACCTTGGTCGAGTCGCAAGCTTACCCCGTCGTCGTTGAGGCCGAACAGCGATCGAGCGACGGCGTGAAGGAAGCGAAACACGTTTTGCAGATGCCGCAGC
>JBCCUO010000990.1:0-1650 GCA_039196805.1 Planctomycetota bacterium
CGCTCGAGCAACTGATCGATCAAGACGGACCGTTTGTCTTCGGCCGGGTCGCTGGCAAACTTTTCGACCTCTTCGATCGTCGGCAGTGCTCCGATGATGTCAATCGTCACCCGTCGAATGAACTCTTCGTCGCTGCACAAAGGGCTGGGATCGATTCGTAGTTGCTGCAGTTTCTGGCCCACCAGCTGATCGATGTAGTTGCCATCGATCGACTTAGGGGGCGTGTATTTCAGGTCGGCGGGCAATGCCAAGACTTGGCTTCCAACGGTGTGCGTGTCAAACCGCGCCATCACGAACGCTTCGCCACGACGTCCTGCGGTCACCAGTCCAGCGTTGTCGATCGCGGCCGTTCCCGAATTGTTTGACGTGAATGCCGCCAAGCTGGTGACGTCGCGGGTGGTGCCGTCGCTGTAACTGGCCACGGCAACGAACCGCTGCGTCGCACCCTCGCCTTCCAGCACGGCTTGGGGCGGGTAGATCGCAACCGAGTCAACCGTTGGCGGCGGAGACTCTTTCGAGTCCGCTTTGGCGCCGTCATCAAGCCATTCCAGAATCGTCGCGTAGTACTGAGTGTCCTTTTCAAACAGCTTGCCGCCGGTGTGGGGAACCGCGCCAATCGCTTTCCTCAGCAACAAGCTTTCCGAAGGCACGGCCAAGTTGATGCGACGGGTGCCGATTTCCCGCGTGATCCGCTGATAGTCGCCCGCTGGATCGAACCCAAACAGACTGGCGCGAAATCCATCCTTGCCCCGTGCTGCCCCGTGGCACGAGCCAGTGTTGCATCCTGACCGCGTCAGCACCGGCATGACATCCATCGCAAAGCTGATCGGATGGCGGACGGTTGCGGACGAAACCTCCACCGGAATCTTGACTTCCGCACCCAGCATCTTGCCCACCAACAGCGTCTTGCCGTCAGCAACGGGATACAACGTAAAGCCATCCAGCCGCGCGATGGACTCGTCCGCCAAAGACCAGTTGACTCGTTCGGTTGCGTCGACGGTGATCCCATCATCACGACGCACCATCGCAACGATGCCTTGATAGTCACGCGCCGAGCCGAGCTTGATTTCGCCCGGGTAGACGCTCAAGTCCGGGACCCTTGGCGGATCGGCGGGGCGTGCTATCGATTCGGGCGAATCGGCCGCGAGGGCGACCGTGGACTGCCAAGCGGCAACCAAAGGGATCGCAAGGCATGCCAAGCAAAGCAGCCGGAGCGATTGGAAAGCATCGCGGTCAAAGGCAGGCGTGGTCATGATGGCTGGGTCTTCGGTAGGTAGATGCCGTTCCTCATGGTCGCCAAGAGGAACAAGATGGTTTGATCGTGAGTCCTTACTGCGATTTCATCTGCCGCAGCTGCTCAAGTCGGCTCAGCGGTTTCTTGGTCGCTGGCTTTGGTTTTGCTGGCTCAGACTTCTTTGCCGGCGCGTCCTTCTTGGGTGGCAGCGGCTTATCAACCCGGATTTGCCCCGACCCGGTCGTTTGAGTGATCACTTCGCCGTCACGCTTCACCCTGACGATGCACACCAGCGTCTTGTGAAGTCCGACGCGGGCATCCTTCGCTACCGTAATCGGGAATGTGACGGAGGTGCTTTCGCCGGTCACTTTCTGAGTGGCCGCCGGACTGGTCACCCCCTTCGGCAACCCGGCCAG
>JBCCUO010000991.1:0-1649 GCA_039196805.1 Planctomycetota bacterium
GACCGCACGGCGGCGTGAGGCAACCGCGAATCGGCGGCGAGCGTCTGAGTGTGTTCGCTTGAGAAACGAATGCAAACCGACAGTAGGTCTGGGACCGCTTCCCACATGGCGCGCCAAGCTCGATACAGCCGCACACCGCAACGGTGAATGGCAGTACGGTGAATGGCAGTGGAGATGCTTGGAGTATTTCGCCGCCGGAAGCAAGGCGCGGATCCCTCTTCCAACCCGCGCAACGCAAATCTCTCCTGCGGCCCTTCGCGCGATTTTCCGCCCGCCGCAGGATCGCCTACCGCTGGCGACCACGGACCATGGCTAAGCTGCTCAAAGCTGCTACCGTCACCAAGGCGACGCTCGTCGGTTCAGGAACGGCTCCTACGTTTGGTGAAGCCGAGGTCGATCCGAAGGTGGCTTCCCAATCAGCAAGCGCACCGACGCTCTGGTCCTGTTGCCAGAGGAGGAAGTCTGCCCCATCGACGGTCCCATCGCCGTTGAAATCTCCTCCCCCCGTCATCGGATCCTCGCCGATTGCCGTCAAGTAGAGGTTTCTGGCTTCGGTATCCGTAAGGACGCGATCAAGCCAGATCGACACTTCGTCCACCGTACCGGAATAGGTCGTCGAATCGAACGGGTCAGCGCGTCGTCCGGCGATCTTGGCTTGATCCGTATCGACTCCCCAGCCTGTTGTGCCCGGTTTGAAGTCCTCGGTGCGATCGACGCCGTTGAGCCAGAGGCGGATATTCTCAGCACGCTCTTCAGCCGTGGTCCCTTCGGTGGAAGCGACGATATGCCACCAATCATTGTCAGGCATGTTGGCCAGCCCTCGATCAGCGCCTTCGCCGCTGAACCCGTCTCCGCCTTCGCCTGGCAAAAAGAGGCTCTTGTGTCCGCAGCCACCGGCGTCGCAACCGATAGTCGGGTTGGTCGAAACCACGATTCCATCGTTGCCCACGACAATCTGAAAACTCTGCGTGGGGTCGGCAAGGTTATTGGTGAAGATCCGTTCGCCACCCTGGGGATTGCCGCCGCTCAACGCAAATAGAGCCACTGTCATGGAGTTGGCCCCATAGTTCGTCGACGGTCCGAGATCGATGTGTCCCTCGTCATTGGCCGCAAATGCCCCGTTGTCGTCCCCCAAGCCAGTAATCTGAACATCGTCCCCCACAGTCGTCCAAACGTCGTTCGTGGTCCAGGCGCCCCCTTCGATCAAGAAGTCTGGTCCCGGCACGCCGAGTTCCGTAAACGCCGGAAAGTTAAAGTCGACGTTATAGCTGCCCAGCTCCTCGCCGCTCACACTGTCAAGGACTCCCCCGTCTTCGTCGGTTTCGTTCAGTTCAAAATAAAAGTTGGGGGAAAGACTTTTTACGTAATCTTGGTATTCCGCCGCTTCGGTGAAAATGGCCAGGGTTACGGAACAAGCCGCGGTCAACGCTGCTAGTACGGGTCGCAAGTAGGATCGAGCTTGGTACACCAGATTGCCTTTCGAATTCGTGCCAAAGTACCACACACGCCAAAAATGACAGCCAAACGAGGTTTGTGCGAAACCGGGCGATCTATGGCAGCGTGTCTGCCAATCCCACGCATTACTAGAAAAACGCAGCGGCTCCGCTTTGGAAGGCGCCCAGCCAGGGGAGGAAGGACGGATGGATGGA
>JBCCUO010000992.1:0-1645 GCA_039196805.1 Planctomycetota bacterium
ATCGTCAGGGCAATGCAGTCGCCCGCGACGGTGGCCAAGCAATCGGTGGCTTCACGAGTCGAGCCGTTGTGGCCGATTCTGCGCCGGAACCTGACGAACATTGTTCGTTGGGGGCTGATTGGTACGGGTGTAGGGGCCATTCCCGGCGTGGGAGAGAATATCGCAGCTTGGGTTGCGTATGGAGATTCCAAACGTCGCTCCGACCAACCAGAGCAGTTTGGCAAGGGGGCCTACGAGGGAGTGATGGCCCCCGAGACGGCCAACAACGCTGCGGTCGGCGGGTCGATCATTCCGCTGGTTAGCCTCGGAATCCCAGGAAGCCCGCCGACGGCGATGTTGCTGGCGGCACTGATGATGCACGGCACCCGCCCCGGGCCAATGCTGGAACTTGAACACCCCGAGTTGGTTCCTCAGCTGGCCGCCATTCTGTTGTGGTCAACGCTTGCGCTTTTTGTGTGTGGCATGTTGCTGTCACCGCTGATGGCACTGGTGTTACGCGTTCCGCCCCAGTTGGTGATGCCGATGGTCGCCGTGCTTTGCGTGATCGGCGTGTTCGCATTCAATAACAACTCGTTTCACCTGACGCTGGTCTATTTTGCCGGAGTCTTCGGTTGCTTGCTTGATCGACTCGGCTACAACCCGGCGCCGCTCATCCTTGGGCTGATCTTGGGCGGGATGGCGGACGAGCAGTTTCGCCGAACGTTGTTGATCAATGAGGGAAGCTTCATCGGCTTCATCAACCGCCCCATCAGCCTTTTGATGTTTGCTCTTTGTGTTGTCGCCATCTTGCGGCAGCTGATCCCGGGGACCTGGATCCGAGCCTCTCACCCCACTCAAAGGAATATGCCTTGACGGATACGACGTTTCGAATTGCGCCTGGCGAAGTCAAGAGCCTTAGCGGCTTGGTCGCCGACAAACTGATGCAGTCGGTCATGTCCGGATTGCTGAAGCCGGGAGAAAACCTGGTGCAGAACGATCTTGCGGCCAGGTTCGGTGTCTCACGCGTCGCCATACGCGACGCGCTGCAGGAACTTCGAATCCGTGGCTTGGCGATCAATGTGCCGCAAAAGGGCACCATCGTGAGGCCGATCACAAAAAAGCGAGTCGAGGAGTTGTTCGCCGTTCGAAAACTACTGGAACCAGCGGCAACCCGACTGGCGACCGCGAAACTGAATTCGGATGCCAAGAAGCGACTCACGCTACTGCTAAAGAAACAGCAGCTTGCCGGCGAGGAAGGAGACATGGCCCAAGCGATCGACCTGGACTGGGAATTTCATCAGACGATCTACCGCGCCGGCGGGAACCAGGCGCTGCTGGAAATGATCACGGAGCTTTGGTCGCAGTCGCGGCAGGCACGCGGGATCGCGAAGACGGATGCGGGTTGGGGTCATCAATGGAACCGGGCCTCACTCAGCCGGCATCGCAAGATTCTGTCGGCCATCAAACGCGGCGACGTGGACCTGTCCAGTCAGCTTGTCGGCGACGGGATTGATGCTGCGCTCAGTGAACTTGCCGTTGCACTGGAGTCGACCGATTGGTGGGAGGCCGAATCGACCTAGCACGATCGGTAATTGAACAAGCGATACGCAGTCCTTCGTCTCGGCAATGACAGGCTTGAATGCCTGTACTTCGCGACAATTTCTCA
>JBCCUO010000993.1:0-1645 GCA_039196805.1 Planctomycetota bacterium
GTTTCACGATCGGGGTTCTGGCCGGCTTCTTTGATGGCCTGGTGACTCGACCGGACCGGTTGCGTGATGTTCTGGCAAGCGACGCGGGAATCGTGGCCTCGACGCGTGGTGGTGGGCTTTCAAGGTTTGATGGCGAGTCGAAAGCTTGGTCTCCAATCTTTGAAACGCGGGCGATCAGTGGCGACCTGATTGTGCCACCCACCACGCTGGGCGGCGAGCAAATCTTGACCGCACGTCTTCGTCGCGGGAGAGTCAACCTGTTCAGTTCCGGGACGCCCGACTTGCTGGTCGTGGATGCGTCGACCGAATGGCAGCCCCAGCCAACCATCGAGCTGCCTCAGGCGACACGTCAGCTGATCCCCGTCGGTAACGACCGTCTGCTTGCGGTTCACAATGCCGGGATCGTGATCGCCAGTCGATCGAAACTGGAAGACGAGATTGCGAGCGTCTTGGGCGAAAGGGACGCGAACAACGATGATGAATCGGTCGAAGACGGCGACTTAGAGTCGACGGACGGCGAAGAACCGACGGGTGACGAACCTCCTGCGGTAGAAGCTCCGCCCGCATTCCGCAGCAACTGGTTTTCCAACCTGCTGGGGATCACTGGGGGCGATGACCTGTTTCAATCGATCTTGCCAAGGGGCGTCAGTTTGGGTCAGCCCAATGATCTGGCGATCTCCACATCGGGCGACTGGCTGGTGCTCTACTCGCAGGGCCGGATCGTTCGATTGGCGGCTCCGAATGAGGATGCCGATTCCGTGACGAAGGATCCGGTCTGGGAACTGGCGGTGGATCGCAACCTGGAGGGGGACGCTTCCGTTCGAGCCCGGCTGGCAGTGTCCGCCGGCCGAATTCTCATCTGCCGCGACAAGGAGTCTCCTGAGTTACTCAATGCCGATTCGCTCGAAACGTTGGCGACGATTGAATCGGAAGGGCTTGAAGAGATTGACCGAGTGTTGGGGTTACCGGCGGGCAAGAACGGAGAGTCACGGTTCTTGGTGCTGGACGCCAACGCACAGTGCGTGCCAGTGACGGGTGACCAGGGGACGCTGAGTGCGGGAAGTCCGCTGTCCTACTCCGATGTTGAGTCGTTCAGCTACGACCCACCATCGGATCGGCTGGCCATCGCGTTCGCGATCGACAAAGTCGACTTGCTTGATCCGTCGGACTTTTCGGTACAGGAGCGAATTCGCCCAAGTTTGTCGCGGTGGCGGTGGGTGGACCGCTACGTCGTGACACCGCTGCGAACGATCACGCCTCAGACGGGCGAGCTGGGTGACACGATCTCGGCACTGGTTAGCGGAGAGTCATCCATCTCGGTGGGGCCGAACCCCGATCAGGACGAGGACAAGATGCGTTACAAGATTTGGCGTCCGGTGCTGAGCTGCGCCACGTTCATTGGCGTGATGCTGGGGATTAGCTGCGTCTACTTCAGTCGCCGAGATTTCTGATCGCTTAGCGCACGTCCGGAACGGGCCACAGGATTTGCTGAAGGGAAGGGTGCGAACGTCCGATACCACACTCGTGTCCCGAACAATCGGGAGCTCCGATGCGAAGCCCCCGATCTTGACTGCTCGACAGAGCTTCCCTAGGCTTCCTATTCAGCAGGCGACGTGGCCAAGTGGCTAAGGCGAAGGATTGCAAA
>JBCCUO010000994.1:0-1642 GCA_039196805.1 Planctomycetota bacterium
GCGACAGAATTCGATCTCACGTCCGACTGCCGAGTTTCACGAACACCGTGCTGATAGGCGGCGGCCGCCAGGCCCGCGATCGCCAGCAAGAAGGTGTTGACCATGTCGATGACGCCCACGTCATGAAACAGGCCGTTGCAAACGTACCCGGCGATGTACCCCATCGTGGCCAGCCCCAAAGTTCTTGCGGTTTGATCGGCTTTGGTGTCCATCGCCAATCGGGCTGCCATTCCCAAGACCGTGCACATCGCACCCAACAAACATCCAATCCCAACCAAACCGGTGTCCACCAGCACCGATAAAAAGACATTGTGCTGCACGTAGGGCCGAACCTTTTCCAATGGCAGGCCATACTCTCGAATCGCGTGATACGGCGGTGAGTGTTCGAAGTAGTGTCCGTATCCATGACCTGTCAGCGGCTGGTCCTTGAACATTTCCCAAGCCACGATGGCAAGCAGCGGGCGCAACTCGACGGACTTCGCCGCTTCACTTGCACTCAAGTTCTTATCCCGCTTCATGCTCAACAGCTGATCTTTGATGCCCAGGACCATGCCGCCCGCAAGCAAGATGGCGAACGCAAGCCCCAACACCCTCAACCAGCGTGGCGTGTACACCAGCGCGACCAGTCCCAGTGCGGCAGCAGCCCCCAACCAAGCACTACGTGTCAGGGTCGCGTAGATCCCCGCCATCATCAGCGCTACCAAAATGGCGTGAATCACTTTGCCCTGACGACCGCTGACGAACCATCGGACAGATGAAATGGTCAACCCCAACGTAATCAACATGCCGTTGCCTGCGGGATTCAGAAGAGGGCCTCTCCCTCGACCGAAGAACTCCCATATCTCGGGATCGTTGATGTAGCCAGGAAATACCAATTGACGGTGCCCGGTCACTTCCAACACCGCAGTGAAGGAAAGATACGCCCCCAACGCAATCATGGCGTTTTCAAATCGCCGGAGATCCGTCGGCGTCGGACGGATGTGCCGGCAGGCAAAATAGACCGCGACCGGTACGGCGGCGAAGAAGATCCAACGCGCCAAAGGAACGCTGCCGTCGGGAACGGGGCCTCCGCGCATGCAACTCCACAACAAGTAAGCCAAGGCCCCCAGGATCAACCAATCCAGCCGAGTCAGTTTCAACCAAGCGACTTGCCCCAGTCGCAGCCGAATCAACACCACGCCTCCCAACACGACGAGCATGAGTCGATCGATACTGATTTGAAGCGGTCCGTCGATTGAAAAGAACGCGGGCCCGAAAACCACGCCCGACACAACGACGATCAGTACGATCGGCAACAATCGCCCATTCCGAAGAATGGGCAGCAACCAAACCAAAGCGGCGGGAACGAAGAGGGCAACGAGAAAACCCATCGGTACGATTCTACGGGTGATGACGGGGATAACGCTGGCGTCGCAGCTCTCGTCACTTACGAGGACGATGACACGGCCCAGCTTGGAAACCCTAGGTCATTGATCCACCCAGATCGGCCGGAAACCAAGATCGCCAGACCGCGGAATTGTCATGCCGCCCGAACCGGAAATCATCGAACCGACGAGGAAGTCGTTGGCCACGAGAGCGAAGAAAGAGAGCAAAGCCCGAAAGTTGCACCCATCAAGACCTGATTTCGCGCCCCTGAGGCCGA
>JBCCUO010000995.1:0-1637 GCA_039196805.1 Planctomycetota bacterium
CGAAGACAAGATCTCGGTCGGCAAAAAATGTTTCGTCGCAAACGTACTCTTACCGGACCCACTTGGGCCGACCAGAACCACGAACGAGAGGGTGGGGAGTTTGATTTGCACGTTACGATTCCAGCAGCCAATGAGCTGTCGTTGAACGACTCCAGGATGAGTCAGTGGGTAGAAGGAGTGTTGGTCGTTGTTGCAAGGCTGAACAACGCCATCTGCGTGGGCGTGCCGACGCTCGGTTCGTTGGGGCCAACGCCCTGGAATCGGACCTGGTAGCCATGGCGAGTTGCGATGGTGCTTGCCCAGGCTTCAAATTCGGCTCGCGTCCATTCGAAACGGTGATCGTGGTGGCGAAGTTTTCCGGCGGGCAATGATTTCCAGATGACGTTGTATTCAACGTTCGGGGTCGTTACGACGATGTTCGTTGGCCGCGCGTGCTCGAAGATGACTTGCTGCATCGCCGCCAGCCGTGGAGGGTCCAGGTGTTCGATCACTTCGACCATCGCCGCGGCGTCGAAACCCGCCAAACGCGAATCTCGATACATCAGCGAACCATGAATCAGCTCAAGTCGTTCGGCCTGAAGGGATGGCAACGAGTCCAGCCGTAAGCGTTTTGCGGCGACCTCTAGCGCTCTGACCGACACGTCCATGCCAACGATCTTTGTGAACTGATTTTGCTTCAACAGTCGCCGCAGCAACTTGCCTTCGCCGCATCCCAAATCGATCACTCGATTCGCGCCGATTGATGTCAACTCGTCGACGACCGCCCCCAGCCTCTGTTCGTTCAGTTTCGCAGTCGCCGGGGCCGGAAGCTGGGCTTCGGACTCAGGCTTGTCTTCCTCGTTTTCGACGTGTTCTAAGTCGCATAGCTGTTCCAGCGCCGTGCGGACCATGCCACGCTGATGACGCAGGTATCGTTGGGTGATTGCTTCTTTGTGCGGATGAGAACTCAGCCATCCTTGCCCCTTGGAGAGCAGCTTCTCGATCTCGTCTTGACCGACAAAGTAGTGTTTCTGGTTGTCGAAGACCGGGATCAGTACGTACAGATGATTCAGCACATCCGACAGCAATGCCCGTGTGCGAAGTCGGACGGACAGATAGGGGCTTTCGCCCCAATCGGGGAACTGGTCATCAAGCGGACCAGCGTCGGCCATGACTTCGTAGCCAAGCGGTTCAAACAAGCTGCGTAGGAACACCGCACCGCCCTTCACCGGCAGTGACTCGATATGGATCGTCAGCTCCATCGGCGTGGTCGTCGCCGTCGGGCGATCCTTGCATCGTCCGGCCATCGCCGAACCGAACACCGAAGCGATCGCGGTGCTCATGAACGACGAGGTGACGTACGGGCGGTCGTTCACATAGCCCGCTAATGCTCCGGCTGTACCTCGATTCTTCTTCGCCATCCCGACTGGGTCGACATCCAGCAGCAAGCAAGCCGTCACGCGTGTGTCGCTTACTTCTGGATAGAACACGTGGGCTTGGCCGAATGACATCTCGAACGTCTGAAACCGATCCGGATGCTTGTGCAGCAGGAAACTCAGATTAGCTGCCTGAGAACTTCCTTCGGATTTGCCTACAGATTCGGCAGCAATGGTCAGGAGCAACGTATCACCACGGAAGGTTTCAATCGTTCAGAATCG
>JBCCUO010000996.1:0-1635 GCA_039196805.1 Planctomycetota bacterium
CTCGACTCGCCGCCAATTTGGGGATCAAGCTGCCGACCTTGGGTTGGTGGACCAGGGTCGTTCACCAAGCGACCAAGCGGCTGCCGACGGCAGGTCGTTTGGAAGCGATTATCCAGGGGCCAGCGATCCAGGCATCCAGCTCTCATCGCTCAGAAGTTTCAACGGCCGACTACTGCTGCCAAATCATGCGGCCCTTGGGCATCTTTGACCCGCTCTGGGCCGCCAAGTTTCGTTGGACGGCGGTCCAAGAAGTGAAGGCTCGCGGGACCTTTCAAACGCGAATGAGCCTATTGATCGAATCGGCTGCGGCAGCCTGTTTTGATCGCGGCGGACAGCGCATGGAAAGCGAGTTGTTGCTGCACGACGTTACGAAACGCGTTGTCGATCATGGAGACCCACGATTGATCGGCCAGCTCTATAGCTCGATTGCCTATTGTCATTCACTGAGCCTTCGCTGGTCCCAGGTTCGTGAACCGACCCAGATCAGCCTGGACAGCTATGCCGTGGACGCACCGGGCAACGCGTTTGCGATTGCTCACGCGACCTGGCCGCAGATCTCGGCAGACTTCTTCCTGGGACATTGGAAGTCCCTGCAGCGACACTCTGAAGAGTTGATGGAAGAAGCGATCCAAAGCAACGACATCTTTCGTCGTGTCGTCGCGACGACGGCAATGGGAGGCGTTGCCATGTTGGTCGATGATCGCCCCGATCGTCTGGCCGAAGCCCTTCAACATGACGGCCTTCGATCGTTACGCGATTCCGCTGACATGATTCGCGCGATGTGGATGATCGCCGAAGTCCAGCGGCAAACGTACTTGGGCGAGTTCGATAACGCGTCGTCCACCTGCTTGGCGTTTCGGCGACTTCTCAAGCGGACCTACTTGGGTGACATTCAGTTGCTTCGGATACAGTCGATTCAATTCAAAGGGCTGTTGGGGCTGCATCAACTGACCGTGAGCGGAGGGCGGGTGTACGTGGACCAGGTGCGGACGGCGATCCGACAGTTGCGAGGCGAGAACAACCCGTTCGCTCTGGTTCAGGGGCATTTCTTTGAGGGCCTGCTCCATAAGCAGCTGGGCAGTGTGCTGACGGCGGTTGACAGCTTGCAGTCGGCCATGATTCTGGCCGCGGACGAGCGACTGCGACCGATCCATCTTGCGGCCCAAGACGCTTTGGCGGTGATTGACGACAAGAACAAACGACACTCGTTGATTGGTCGCATGGAACGTCAAGGTGTCGCACGCCCAGATCGACTCCGGCGGCTCTACACCTGTTAGCGGATCGCCGTGAGTTAGTGGTCGGAACCGATCAGGTCGTCACCGACCCGAAGCCTGGCCGGATCCACTGCGATCAGGACTCAGGCTACGCTGATTGACTGGACGCAACGATCTGGTTGATCATTCGGATCACGTCCTCACCCAAGGGTTTCGACGCAGCCGTTTCTTCAATCTGCTTGGGCCGGCGCCCACCGACCAAGGCAGCGGTCACGCCGTCCTGAGACAATGCCCATCCGATCGCAAGTTTGGCAACCGTTGTGTCAAGTGTTTCCGCAAGCGTGCGAAGCCTATCGATGACGACGTGAGCTTGCTCCCGTGCCTGACCCCGAAAGATCGGATAGTTTGGTCGACTGTCTCC
>JBCCUO010000997.1:0-1630 GCA_039196805.1 Planctomycetota bacterium
GAGTTGACGGTCCGCCTGAAAGGCCTTGATCGCTTCCCGTAGCGGCGTCTGCACGTAGCGGACGACCGAGCTGGCAAAGAACAGGCCGATCACGGATCCACCGACCAACCAAATCACTGCCCACACCAAGCATTTGCGCAGTTCTTCCAAGTGCTCGCCGAACGTCATCGTCGACTCTTCGAAAAGGTTGTCCTTGGGAGCAGACAAGCGTTCCATGATGGCGGCCAAAACAGGAGTGCGAGGACAGTAGCGTGCGGGCTTGAAAAGCTCGCGGAACTGGCGGAGAGTGAGACGGCACGCTCACCCAGTCGAGCGGTAGCTCGTAGTGTAACAAGCCGGCGTGTGTTCTCGTGTTTACGGCGGCTGACCGAGTGTGGTCGATTGCCGCTCGAACGTCACGATCCCTTCAATTGTCACCACCAAATCCGCCATGCAGTCCATTCCCCTTCGATTTGAACCGGTGCTGAAACGAACGATCTGGGGTGGTCGCAAGCTTGGCGATGTCCTGGGCAAACCATTGGGAGATCATACCGACTATGCCGAGAGTTGGGAGATCGTCGACCATGGGGCTGATCAAAGCCGAGTCGTCGGCGGTGACCTGACCGGACGGACGCTCGGTGAGCTGTTCACCGAGCATCCGCAATGGCTGCTGGGCCAGCACGCTCAAACGGATCGATTCCCGTTGTTGCTTAAGTACTTGGACTGCAACCGAGTCCTCTCGGTCCAGGTCCATCCCGACGATGCCTATGGTCTAAAGATGACAGAGCCTGATCTGGGCAAGACCGAGGCCTGGTACATCGTGTCGGCCGATCCGGGCAGCCTGATCTATGCCGGTCTCAAGCAAGGAGTTGGCCCGAAGGAGATGCGTGCTGCGGTCGAGGAGGGAAAGACCGAAAACGTCTTGCACTCGTTCCATCCCGATCCCGGCGATTGCGTCTTCATCCCCGCTGGAACCGTCCATGCCCTGGGGGCTGGGTTGCTGGTTTGCGAAATTCAACAGTCCAGCGACACGACGTTTCGGCTGTTCGATTGGAATCGAGTCAACGACCAAGGCGAGTCGCGACCGCTGCACATCGAGCCGTCATTGGAAGTGACCGACTACCAGTCGGGCCCCGTGCGGCCAAGACGCGTGCAAGCGGACCGCAGCGGATGGCAGACGCTGGTGGATTGTGACAAGTTCGTCTTCCGATCCCTGTCAATCGGAAGCGAGATCTTAGGCGGAGACAATCGAATGCACCTGATCACAGTCCCGGCAGGTTCGGCCACCATCACGCATCAGCAGCGGGAGTACACGATGACACAAGGCCAAACGATCCTGCTGCCCGCCGCGATCAGCCAAGTCGAAGTCACTCCCGCAGACCAGTCACGCGTCTTGACGATGTGTCTGCCACGCGGCTGATGATTGATGCAGCGACGATCCGTCAACCGCATGGCGCCAGCGTGTCGGGTGTGGCAGCACGACCCGACAGGCTGCCGCCAAGCGGCTGATGAAGTGACACGGCCATCATCAGCCGCAACGCGCAAGCGTGTCGGGTATGTCAGCAGAACCCGACAGGCTGGCGCCCAATACCGTCAAATCGGGATCTTGATCGTGGCCTCGAAATCAGGATGAGGCGGTGGCGGTTTGCGA
>JBCCUO010000998.1:0-1628 GCA_039196805.1 Planctomycetota bacterium
GAAGCCAGTCGAGTTTGCCGAAGACCCGAGGTTTTCGAGGTCACTCGTTTTCGAGGTTTATCGTATCTCTTGCTGAAGTGGCCCCGCCGTTTCGCCGACATTTCCAGTAGCCGTCAAAGTTTCACCAAACCTCCCAAACCGCTGGACCGGATCGATGCGAGCTTGGACACGGATCCTGATCAGTAGTTGGCTCGCTTGCACGGTCGCGGACTCGTTTGCGATGGCGGATGAAGCTTGGAACACGCGTTGGCCACAGCCAGTGCGATTGACTCAGCACCAAGAACCGGTTGTCTCGCAATCAGCTGCCCAGCAAGCCGTCACCCCGCGATCAGTTGCCGGACAACCAAACGCGGGACCACCGATTGACGCGGAATCGACGGCTTTGGAGGGCGCGACGACCACCGATGGCCCGTCGGAATCGGTGCGGCAACTGGCCCCACTGACCATTCGCCCATGGGCCCCTAGTCCGCACAACGTCCTGAGGCCACCCGAGCCACTGCCCAATCCGCGGGCGCCCAAGCCGCATCCCACATGGGAGCAACTGCATCGTGTCAAACGCTCGGTTGGCGCCACGCCCCCCAGAATCCCACAAGCTCGCGAACGCGGGACCTGGAAAACGCCGTACTCCTACGGATATTTCGGCGCCGGCAGCAAGAGGCACTGGTCGGTCCATCACGGCTACCAGGACAACGCCACGACATGGCGTTTGAGGTAGACGCCTGACCTTCGCTGACAAGCTTGGCAAGGGAACGTACGATGACGGACGCTGTTCCTTCGCCCATCCCCTCGCTTGACTGGCTTTGTCGATGAACGCCCCCACCGGTCGCCCGCCCACTGGTCGACCACGCCCTGACCTGCCCGAACCCAGCGTCATCCCGATCACGGGTTGGCACTGTTCGCACTTCTTCTATCGCTTTCGTCGTGAGGCGATTGACCAAAAGCTGACTTCGGACGTGGTTGAGCAGTTTCGGCGGGCGCTGCACCCTGATGCTGATGTCACACCCGAGCGAATCGGCACCTACTGGATCTCGGGTCACGAGGCCGATTTTGGGTTGATGGTGATGGATCCCGATCCGGGCAAGGTGGACGCGGTCCACCAGCGGATCCTGGCACCCGGCTTGGGCAATCTGATTGAACCGGTCTGGTCGTTCGTTTCAATGAGCGAGATTAGCGAGTATGTGCTTAGCGTCGACGACTTTCGCCAGAAGATGATTCGCGAGGGCATAGATCCTGAGAGTCCGGAGCTGCAGGCTCGGGTGTCGGGCTACGAACGCCGGTTGCCGATGATGAACGAGCAGCGATTGCGCCCCGAGTTTCCTGACTGGCCGTCCGTCTGCTTCTATCCCATGAACAAACGCCGCGAAGTCGGCGCCAACTGGTTCGACGAGGCTTTCAGTCACCGCCAGGCGATGATGTCAGAGCATGCCGACAGCGGAATCGCGTTCGCCGGACGTGTCACCCAATTGATCAGCGTGGGGGTCGGTTTCGACGATTGGGAATGGATGGTGACGCTATGGGGGCGCAACCCCGAGTATCTCAAGGAAATCGTGTACCGGATGCGTTTTGACAAGGCGAGCGCGCTGTACGCGGAGTTCGGGCCCTTTTACGTCGGCTACAAGGCCGGCGCC
>JBCCUO010000999.1:0-1624 GCA_039196805.1 Planctomycetota bacterium
GGAGCAGTCGTTTCGGCCAACGCGAAGGTCGGCTCGCACACGGCCATCAATTTCCAAGCCCTGGTGGGACACGACAGCGTCGTTGGTGACGATTGTCGGCTCAATCCGGGCGTGAAGATTGGCGGCAGATGCCGGCTGGGTGATCGCGTGTTCGTCGGGGCCAACTCGTTTTTACGGCAGGGGATTTGCCTTGGGGACGACGTTACGATCGATGCGATGACCTATGTCGATGACGATATCCCTGGCGCCCACATCGTGAGCGCGCGCAAAAATAAAGGCCGCCCATTGAGGCGGCCTTGGATGGAATCGCGTTAGGCTTGCCAACCGACAAGTCCCGCCGCGGTTACGTTAGGCGGTCACGCCGTTGAACCGGCATCGACGACCACCTCCGTGCCGCTGATTGCCGCAGCTTGTTCGCTCAGCAAATACGCGATCGTCGCGGCCACGTCACCGGTGGTGGCCAGTCGTCCCAGCGCGGAACGGTTCTGGATCCGTGCCAGATCCGCCGAGTCGATCGTCGCGGTCATCTCGGTTGCCAGGAATCCGGGCAACACGCAGTTGACCGTCACCCCGACTTTACCAAGCTCACGGGCCAACGAGCGACTGAATCCGATCAGGCCGGCTTTTGTTGCGGCGTACACCGACAAGCCGCTGAAACCGGTGTTGGCGACAACCGATGCAATGTTCACGATTCGTCCCTTGCGGCGAATCAACATCGATCGACTCACGTACTTCGTCAGCAAGACGGTGGCCAACAGATTCACTTGGATCACCGTCTCGATCTGCGTGTCGTGCATCGTCGCCAGGACGCCATCCAAGCCCACGGCGGCATTGTTGACCAGACCGCCAATGTCGCCATGCTTTGCGATGATGTGCCCGACCGTTTCCCCGATCCTCTCGGTTGCCGTCAAGTCAAGCACTTCGAAGTCTAAGCGTCCGTTTGGGTTGGCCTTTCCCATCAGCGCCCGCAGCGGATCGCTCATCGAGCGGCCGGTCGCAATCACGCGATAGCCTTCCGCTACCAGAAGTTCACAGGTGGCTAACCCCAGCCCACGGGTTCCGCCGGTAACCAAAACTGTTTCCATGTCGCTACCGCAGCGTCTTTCCCGTGGCATTCATCTTGATGGTCTTGGTCAATTGGATGAAGGCTGGGACCTCGTGTTTGTCTAACCTGGACCGACAATGATCGCGCAGCCGATCCTCCAGAATCACTCCGTCCCGATCGTCACCTACGTGTCGGTCGACTTGATGCACGACGACATCCGCGACAACAAGACTTCCCGCGAAGACGCTTCGTTTGGCGTAAACCCGACTGAGCGCCACCTCGGGGCACTCCAGCAGCACAGACTCGACGCGTTGCGGTACGACTTTACGACCGCCGACGTTGATCAAACCTTCGCCGCGGCCCAGAAACGCGTACCGATCACCATGCCGTTGGACCAAATCGCCCGTATTGATGAATCCGTGTTCGTCCAGTAAGCCAACGGACGCAGGCGGCTCCAACTCGATCGCATTGGACAACTGCACGGGCCCGGCCAAGCCGGCAAGCCACGGCGACGGTTGCTGGTCCCCCGTGGAAAGCCCAGGATTCGGCCGAACCCATAAACAGCCCGTTGGATCGACC
>JBCCUO010001000.1:0-1623 GCA_039196805.1 Planctomycetota bacterium
GTGGCGTCAGCGGTTTGCGTTCGTCGACGATCGAATCGGCCAGTTGGTTCCGTCCGCTGCCCTGCGTCCATGACGATTCGTCTGGTTCTCGCAAGACCGAAAGAAAGCGACGTGGGGCCAGTTCTCCCTTGCGATTGACGTCACCTCGGATCATGACGTGCAAATCAGTCACGTTTCCGTCACGCACGATGTGCAGTGCGTCGACGGGTTGCTTGGCTTCCCCGTCTTTCACCTCTACCGAATCGTCAAGCGGGCGGTTGTACATTTTGGTGCTGGCGAAGACACCAGCCAAAGCGTAGTAGTCCGAGGTCGGAATCGGATCGTACTTGTGATCGTGGCATCGCGCGCAGGCGACGGTCAAACCGAGCAAGCCACGCGAAACGGTGTCGACGCGGTCTTCCCACTCATCCGCCATCACTTCTGGACTGCTTCGGCGATAGTACTTGGGTCCCAGCCCCAGAAATCCAAGGGCCACGTGAGCTTCGATGTCTTCTGGCTGGTAGTGATCGGCGGCGAGCTGCAAACGCACAAACTGGTCGTACGGCATGTCGGCTGCAAACGCGTCGATAACCCAGTCGCGATAGCGATACGCGTTGGGGTAGGTCAACGAGTCGTTGTTGCCCACCTTGTGCGCTTGATCCTCGGCGTACCTCGCAATGTCCAGCCATAACCGCGTCCAGTGTTCAGCGTGGGCAGGAGTGGCTAAACGACGATCGACCAAGCGACGGTAAGCCAGGGGGTGCTCGTCGTTGGCAAAACACTTCGCCTCGTCGGCTGACGGCGGGAGACCGGTGAGATCAAACGAGACACGGCGAACTAGAACTGCGGGATCTGCCGACGGATTGGGCTCCAGCCCCTCCTGATCAAGGCGATGACGAATAAATCCGTCCAGCGCTCGCTCGCCGCCAACCGAATGTGGCGACCTAGATTCCAGTGGCTCCTGAAACGACCAATGCTGTCGTGCCAGAGTCCAATCGATCGTGGCTTGCTTTTTGGTTGGCTCGCTGTTGGATGCTTTCGAACGCGGGTCAACGGCGCCGTGGCGAATCCAGGTTTCGAAATCATCGACGATTCGCTGGTCCAACTGGCCCTCAGGAGGCATCTCCAAATCATCATATCGAAGCGAGCTGACCAGCAGACTCGCCTCGGGTTTCCCGGGAACGATCAATGCGCCCGAATCACCGCCCCGCGCCATGGAGCCAGGTTGATCAAGCCGCAAACCACCTTGAACGACGTCGGCTTGCTCGGAATGGCATTCGTAGCAGTGCTGGACCAGCACGGGACGGATCTTGCGTTCAAAAAAATCCGAATCCGCCGCCGACCCTGTCGAGGCAAGAACGAGAATGGTAACGCCGTACGCCGCGCAACAGATGCCCGTCGACCGCCGCCCGAAATGCCCCGTCTCGGTTCGCCAAAGGTTGGTCATGCGATGATCTCATGCACAAGACGTCCGTGAACGTCGGTCAATCGGAAGTCACGCCCCGCGTATCGGTAGGTCAGCTGTTTGTGATCCAATCCCATTAGATGCAGGATCGTCGCGTGAAGATCATGCAGGTGAACCCGCCCTTCCACCGCCTTGTACCCAAGTTCGTCGGTCGCGCCATGCTGGAATCCGCCACGAAC
>JBCCUO010001001.1:0-1620 GCA_039196805.1 Planctomycetota bacterium
AGCAAAAGGCAGCCTACGCGGAACGCGAACGCGAACGCGTAAAGAAGACTCGCCGAGCGTCGTACTCTGCGGCGGCGGATATCGGCGAGCTGCCACCCGTGGGGAACCCTGAGCTTCGTGCGGCCTGTGAAACGGACTTGCATCTCTTCTTGCAGTCCTACTTTCCCAACAGCACGGGGATGTCGCCGTTTGGCGATCCGCAGATCCAGGCGATCAAGCGGACTGAGCGAGCTTGCCTGGCGTTCGCTCGCAACATCAACATCCTTCCGCGGGGGTTTGTTAAGTCGACCATCAGCGAGAACTCGCTGATTTGGTCAAAGTTCTACGGCCATCGACGATTCAGTCTGTTCTTCGGTGGAACGGCGGACCTGGCGTGTGACGGCCTGAAGAACATCCAGATGGAGATCGAATGCAACGACTTGTTGCTACGAGATTTCCCAGAGTTCTGCTACCCGATCCGCAAGCTGGAAGGGAAGCACGAACGTTGCCGATCGCAAACGCACCTGGGCGAACTGACGCGAATGGTGTGGGCCAAGGACACGATCGTGTTCCCGTGGATCCCCGGCACGAACGCACGGAATCAAATCATCGAGGCGTACGGCCTTCTCGCCCCGCCTCGAGGGAAACGTTACCGACTACCCGACGGTTCACAGCCGCGACCGGACTTCGTCGTACTGGATGATCCGCAGACGGATGACTCGGCGATCAGCAGCGTGCAAACGAACAAGCGGATTCGGTTCATCAAGAACAGCATCATGCGACTCGGTGGTCACGGCCGCAAAGTCAGCGGATCGATGAATGCAACGATCATCGCTGAGGGTGATCTGCCAGATCAGATGAGTGATCGCCGACTTCACAAAGACTGGTCGAGCGTTCGGACGAAGATGGTGGTCGAGATGCCAACTCACCTCGAGGAGTGGTGGTTGGACAAGTACGCCACCATTCGGCATGACTACGACGACGATGACATCGAGGGCCAAGAAGAAGCGGCGAAGCGATCGACTGAGTTCTACCTCGCAAACCGCGAGATCATGCAAGAGGGTGCGGTTGTCGCGTGGGAGCACATCCCGCTGGAAGACGGCGAAGTAGACGCCTTGCAGCACGCGATGAACATCCTGGTGGATGAAGGGCCAGAGGTGTTCTATGCCGAATGCCAGAACGAGCCACGTGCTGGTGAGATCACATCGGTTTGCGAGATCACCGCGGAAACAGCCGAGCGTGTCAGCGGCCGTGGCGAGCGAGTTGTCAGTGATCGAGCGGCCGATGTTGTGTTCGGCATCGACGTTCACGACGAGTTGCTTTACTGGGTCGTCGCTGCTGCATCGCAGAAGTTCACGGGTGGTCCGATCGCCTACGGGACCTGGCCGGAACAGCCACCAGGGCACTTCAACCTCAGGTCGGCCCGCCACAAGCTGACCGACTACTACCACGGAGTCAGCATCGAGGAGGCGATCGAGCGAGGTGTTGAGGACCTGGGGGGAATGCTGCTGGATGGTCCATGGAAAACGATGAGCGGCCGGTCACTACCGATTGGCGCCGGGCTGGTCGACGTTGGTCACAAAGGCGACGAGGTGGTCAACGCGATTCGTCGCCTTGGTGCGACGCAGATCCTGGGCAGCA
>JBCCUO010001002.1:0-1615 GCA_039196805.1 Planctomycetota bacterium
ATGAAGTCATTCAAGATGGCGCATCGAGGCGGAAGCTACGGCGCTGGTTGTTGTTGCTGACGCGTATGGCGTTGGTTGCCGCGTTGGTGTTGTTGTTCGCCAGGCCGTTTTTTCCCGAAACCACGCGGCGTGACGGTGATCGACTGCGCGTGATTTTGATTGACCGATCCGCCAGCATGGGGATGCCCGGTACCAGCGGGCGTTTGATTGATGATGCCGTCGCGGCGGCAATTGATGTGGCGGGTGAACTGGGAAGTGACGCGAAGATCGTATGGGCGTGGTTTGATCGGCAGGTACGGCCGATGGCGGAGTCGACCACTCGGCCCTCGCCGCCGCGAGGTGTGGTCGGCGACACAGACTACTTTTCGGCACTCAGCTGGGCACGCGATCGTTGTGCAGCTTTCCCCGAATCGTTTGCCGATGTTGTGATGGTAACCGACCTTCAGCAGAGTGGTTTGGGGGCTGAGTCGACAGCGATCGCTCCGCTGCAATTTCCGGTCGATGTTCCGCTTCGGGTGATCGACGTGGGTCGTCCTGCCGCTAACAACTTGGCGATTACGTCCGTCTCGCCGCCCGCAAAGCGTCTGTCCGCATCAAGGGAACTCACGATTGCAGCCACGCTGTTCAACTATGGCAACTTACCGTTTGAAGAGGTTCCCGTGACGGCTGTTGTGGCCAACGGTGCGCGGACAGTCAGGATGAAGAAATCGGTGGATGTTCTGGGAGGGCAAGCCGAAGAGCTTCGATTCGAGCTTGGGAATCTTGAGCCAGGGCGTTGGCAAGTCACATTGGGGATGGATGTCGAAGATGATTTGGCCGCGGATAACCGACGGATGACAGCGGTCGAGATCGCGGATCCAGTGGAGGTGCTGCTGATCGATCGGCAACGTTCCAGTGACATTGATAGCGAGTCAGCCTACTACTTGCGTGCCGCACTGGAGAACCGGAACGTGAGAACCGACGACGAGAACGATTTCGAAAATGGCGATTTTGATCGTTCTCAAGATGAGGAACCATCGGGGACGTTCGGACCTCGTGTGGTCTATCTGCTGGACGATGCGTTGCCTGTGTTGGACCCCGGACGAACGCCCCTTGTCGTGCTTTCCGACAGTTCGATCGCGTCAGCTCCGCTGTTGGCAAGGCTGGAAAAGTACGTGCGTGGCGGTGGCAAGTTGTTGGTTTTTGCCGGCGATAGTGATCCTGCCATGTCGTCGGTACGGATGTGGAACGAATCCAAGTTGGCGCCGGGGCGGATGCAAGCCGTTCGACGCAGCGGCGCGTCTCCGTTTCGGTTGGCGGAGATCGACGCGATGTCCACGATGCTTTCGCCCTTCAGCGATCCGCAACAGGGTGATTTGACACGGCTGTCCTTTGATCAGTTTCTGGTCGTCGAGCCAGACGCGTCGACCCGCGTGTTGGCCCGGTTTGACGCGGGGTATCCGGCAATGACGCGTCAACCACTGGGTACCGGAAGTGTGGTTTGGTTTCTGTCTAGTGCGGACGCACGTTGGAGCCGCTGGACTTACAGTCCGCTGTACTTGCCGTTGGTTCGGCAGATGGCGGCGGATCTGCTGAATCTGACCGGTGAAGGACCGATTCGGTATCGCCGCGTTGG
>JBCCUO010001003.1:0-1614 GCA_039196805.1 Planctomycetota bacterium
CTCACTGGCGTCCAAGTCATCACCAGCGTCTAGGGAGTCGTCTGACGGGCGGCTTGATTCGAAAGTTGGCAAGGACAGGAGCAACTCAACCGGCCCCGGTTGGTCAACCGTGCACAACAATGACAGACGGCTGCGGTTGGTCCCAATCATTTCGCTGCTTTGCACCTGCCACGCCTTAGAAGCGATCACCGGTATCGTCGGCGCCACGCATTGCACTGGAAGCAGCTCGCCAGCGCGAAACTCGGTTGGTGTTTCCAACTCGCTGTGAATGACGGTCGTTTGTCGACCCACCTGAAGCCAGTGCCGAATCCGCAGTGGCTGGTTCAGGGAATTCGCTTGGGCATCGCCCGATCGATGTCGGACACGCAGCGAATCGATAGCTCCCAGAAACGCTTCCCAGCGTCCGCCGACCGCATCTCGCGTCACGCCTCCCAGAGACTCATTGACTTCCAACTGTTGCGTCGTTGCCGGCCCCAAAACGGTCAGCTTGGCGTTGGCAACGGGGGGAATCCGTTGTTCCAATCGAATCTGACCACCGGCTTCGCGAACGTCGGGCAGGATGGTCAGCCGCAATCGAAACCGCGCTAGCGCGGGCGAAACGATGATCAGCGAATCGTCGCGTGCGCGCTCGAAACGCAACGGCCGGTCTTCGTCCACCTCGATGTGTTCCACTTGCTGGACCGACCGATGGGGAATCGACAAGTGGAGCCGCGGCGCAGGTTTGTCGAGTGCGACGGTGTATTCCGCCATCAAGGTGGCAGGCTGTGACGGGTTGCGAGGATCTTGAAGTCGAAGCACGTAGTCGGATTCGACATAGTTGGGTTCGGCAGTGTTCTGGGCTTGTCCAAGTCGCGTCCAAGACTCGTACGATCGGTTTGGCACGTAGACAACGCTACCGACCCGTACGCCGTCTGGATCAACAGGCACCAAAACCTGGATCGATTCATCCGTGGTCTGCGCCACACCCTCGCCAATCATTCCCAGCGTCATCAACGCGCACAGCAATGCCGAAACGCCTCCATGAGAAAACTCAAACGAATCACCGGTCTTTCCCGGTCCGGAGTCAAGACTGGCGGTGTCCCAACGTTCTTCGGTATCGCTGGCCGCGTTTCGCCACCGGACGGCCGAGACGGTCAATACCGACAAGATCGTTGGAACGGCACACCAAGTGATCAGGGGAATCGACCAGAATGGGAACAAGACAGCGGCAAGCAGGACGAAGGATAGCCAAGGAACGCACCAGAGGAGCTTGCGGACGGCTGCAATCCAGGCGAGCGAGAACACCGCGACCGCCGTCAACCAGCCGATTGCAGTGGTGATGTCGCGACGGAGCAGGTGAACCCGCTGATCCGCTTGGACGCTCAGTGCGATCGACTTGTCTTTTGAAGAGGCATCTGAGTGCCTCCAAAAACGATCCAGCAGCACCGTGTCCTCTGTGCCCAGCACTTTGATCGAAGACTGCAGAACCGTTCCAGAGACTGTGATCCGCGGCACCCGCATCGATCGCCGCCAACTCCGACTGAGCTGATTTCGAGCCCAAACGATTTCAAGGTTGACGGTTTTCGGGCTGCCCGGTAACGCCAAAGGAAGCCGACGTTCGAACGGAATCGAGAC
>JBCCUO010001004.1:0-1614 GCA_039196805.1 Planctomycetota bacterium
AATGAGTCGGGATCGACTTTGGGCAAGTCGATTGCGTCAGGTGCATCAGTCGGGCGAGTGGTCGTCACCTTCGCTGCGGACGCGGCTTCGTCACAGAGCTTGTCTTCGTCTAGCCCGACAAGCGTCTCTTCATCAATGACGATTGCGAGCGGACGACAGTCTCGCGCGGCTGAATCAAGGCGAGGCATCTCGCGACCCGGCTTGGGATAGCAAGTCGGCACGGGAATCAGGCCCGCGATCTGGACGCCAATGAAGCCCGCCATGAAGTCGAGGCCGGGCGGGAATAGCAACAGCACTCGCCCCGGTTGCTGATTCTCCGGTTGGGCGGATGCGAGCTGGGCCAGTTTTCCGGCCACCGAAACGCAACGGCTCCAAAGCTCTTGATAGGTCCACTGCACCGATGCCCCGTCGTCTGACAAAAACTTCAGTGCGATGCGTTGGCCGTGCTTTTCGGCACGCCACCGAATCAAATCGGGCAATGTCTGTGCCGGAGGAGGACCGGTGTCAGCCATGCCTTACGGACTCCAAGCGTTCAAGCGAGCGGTGTGCGAGCGGAGGTCGCTTGATGCTATCGGGAGCACCCCTTCGATGCAGAGCCCGCGACCGGAAAGCGTCGAAAATAGTTGCTCGCCCGTGGATCGACAAACCGGTTGGTCCGGCTTTCACGACTAATCAGGGGAAAGCAGCCTCGGTCTCGACCAGGATTATCGAACCAGGCGAAGTGGACTTAAGTTCACCTGCCCGCTGGGCCTCGCGAGCGGTTGGGTGCTTCGCTGACGATAATACAAACGCCGGACCGTGTTCCCGTAGAAGTGGAACGGGCGATTGGGCCGTTTTTCGATCGGCATCGACTTGATCTGTTCCCGATAGTCGCCGGTCGCAATGATCACTGGGGACCACCCGGTCGGAGAGTCCGCTGACGCCGGGCCAGCGACAAGACACAGTACAAAGAGCAGGGCAATGGTGCGGTGATTCATGTTCATGTTGAATCTGTAGCTTACCGCTGCCGACGATCAAGCGGGCTTGCACAGAATTGACGCTTGAACACCAGTGGAGATACGGTGAGTGCCCGGTAAGCCTACCGGTGAGTCTCGAGCGATGGCTCATCGATCGGCCAGCAGAACCAATCCTGACTAACGGTTGACCATGACACGCAAACGTTCGCTTGGCGGGAAACGCTCGGTCGCCGGAGTCATCTTGGCCGTGCTGATTGCGGTCTACGGATTTGCCGCGCCGATCGTCAACCAGCAGTTCGGCTGGTCGCTTCCCGAGCTGAAGCCTCAGCAATCGGGGACGGTCGCCGCATCATTGGACGACGATCGGCCTGAGAAAACCGCATCCACTCGACCCATAGCGGAAGCGGACTCTTCGACAGCTTCCAAGTCAGCGGAGTCCGAAGATTCCAATACAGCGGACTCCGAAGACCTGAAGTACGGGTTGCTTCGTGAAGTCGGCGAGAAACGTTACTTGTCGCCAGGCGGTTTGCTGTACATGCCAGGCAGTGCCGAGGGGCATCGCCTGGAGCATCTTCGCCGCCACACGAAAGACATGCCGAATCGACCGGGATCGCACGGCGTCTTTGATGGTGGCATGGAAGGGATGCTGGCAACGATC
>JBCCUO010001005.1:0-1611 GCA_039196805.1 Planctomycetota bacterium
AAGCCCTAAGCACAACGAGAAAGTGACCGCCGATGTGATCTGCAACGGGAACCCAGCGAGCGAGAGTCCAGCTGCGGCAATCAAAAGCGGAAACGTGTTGGGAATCAAACTCAACAATCCCATGCGGAGCGAGCGAAAACTGATCGTCAAGAGAATGACGATGATTAAGGCTGCGGCGGTGAGGCTTTTTCCCAGATCGCCGCAGCTGGACTCTCGCTCGCTGGGTTCCCGTTGCAGATCACATCGGCGGTCACTTTCTCGTTGTGCTTAGGGCTTGCCGTCGACGACACCATTCACGTCCTCGTTCGTTATCGCCAGAACCAACAGCCGCAAGGTTCTGACTTTGATCATGCGCGATCCGTCGAACGGACAATTGGTCAGATCGGACATGCGTTGGCGATTACCACGGCGATTCTGGTCAGCGGTTTTGCGGCAATGTTGGTCAATCCGATGCCGGGGGTTCAGCTTTTTGCAGTCTTGAGCTGCTTCACGTTGATGGCAGCGTTAATCGGAGATCTTGTGATTCTGCCGGCACTGCTGATGCTCTTTGGCCGCGATTAGGCGTCAACTAGCGACGCCGAGTCGATGTACGTCCCTTTCAACTCGACGTCGGCAGATTGCGATCGAAACGCTTCTTTTAGCGCTAGCCATCGGCTTTCAAGACGCTGACGACATCGTCCCTACTCTAACGTTTTGCGCACCCGCCGCTTTCGCTGTTGCACCTGTCTCACATGCTTGGAAAGCAACGTCACGTGGCCAATCCGACGAAAACAAAGAGGTCAGGCCTGAATGCCGCACGGTTGACAGTCAACTCACGACGAGTAGCTAGATCGAACTGGCGAACCGCCGCGATCCATACGGAAAGAAAGGAAAGCGGTGGCAGGCCACGTGGCAAGCCACCGCACTCCATAGGGGCAAGCTGTCGCAGCGACTATCCCAGCGCCTTGATGTAGTCGCCTTCGTTGACGGTCGGGCGTTCCAGTCTGCCCTGGTAGTTGTAGGACAGCTTCAGGCGATCAAGTCCCATCAGATGCAGGATGCTGGCGTGGATGTCGTGGACGTGGCAGCGATTCTCGGTCGCGTAGAGTCCCAGCTCGTCCGTGGCACCGATCACCTGGCCCCCGCGCACGCCCCCGCCAGCCATCCACATGGTGAAGCCCGTCGGATTGTGATCGCGACCGTTTCCTTTCTCGCTCATCGGCGTCCGGCCAAACTCGCCACCCCAAACGACCAACGTCGACTCCAGCAAGCCGCGTTGCTTCAGGTCGCTCAACAAGCCATGGATCGGTTGGTCGACGCTGCCACAGTACTTGGTGTGGTTGGCTTCGATGCCGCTGTGGGCGTCCCACTTGCTTCCGGCGCCGCTGTACAGCTGAATGAAACGGACGCCGCGTTCGACCAATCGGCGAGACAGTAGACACAGCTTGCCAAAACCTTGCGTTCGTTTGTCGTCTAATCCATAGAGTCGCTGCGTGGCTTCCGTCTCACTTGCCAGGTCGACCGCCTCCGGTGCGGCGGATTGCATCCGATACGCCAGTTCGTACGACGCGATCCTAGCATCCAACTCCGAGACGCCCGGCAGGCGTGTAGCGTGGGCGCGATTGATCCGAC
>JBCCUO010001006.1:0-1600 GCA_039196805.1 Planctomycetota bacterium
CCAATGACTACAACGCATCGGAGTTTTCGGCTGGCGGATATCCATCTCAAGCGGCTTCGAGCCAGACCGTTTCAGCTGCGCCGGTCGCTAGCACACCGGCCGAAGGTTCCATGAGGATCTCGGCACCGTCCTCGTTCGGCCAGGACACCGTGTCGTCCGTTCCGGCATCCTTGCCCTCCGCGTCGACAGCCGACTTCGCATCGAATGAAACGATGGCGCCCGAGCCTCGTTCTGCGGCTGACATCTTGCCTCCACTGCCACGAAACGGCTCCGCCGGCTACGGCCAGCCTGGGCGGCTACCTGCCGGTACTCCCGCCGGCTACCCACAGCCATCGACTTTGCCCTTGGCCGGCCGAATGACCGCTCCTGCGTCCGCGCGCATTCCCCGTGTCGATGCCGAATCACTCGCTCAACTAGCCTCTCCCGGCGATCGCAGATTGGAAGGCTTGCAGGCACCCAACGTCGTCATTCACAAGCGAGCACCCAAAGAGGTCAAGGTTGGAAAGCCCGCTCCGTTCGTGATCAGCGTCCGCAATGTGGGCAGTGTGGAGGCGACGGAAGTGAACGTCATGGACCTCATCCCCAACGGTATGCAGTTCGTCGACGCATCGCCGCAACCGATGATGTCCGGCAACCTGATGACTTGGCAGTTGGGCGCCCTGAGTGGCGGCGACGAACGTACGATCACGGTTAACCTGCTTCCTCAGGTCGAAGGGGAACTGGGCAGTGTCGCTCGCGTTAGCTTCGAGGCAGCTGCTTCGGTTCGCACCATGAGCACAAAGCCCGAGTTGCGAATCAAACAACGTGCCCCCAAGCAAGTCATGATTGGCGCTCAAGTCGAGATCGAACTGGAGGTCAGTAACCCCGGCTCTGGTGCAGCCAATGGTGTCGTCCTGCAAGAAGACGTGCCGGACGGGTTTGAGCACCCACGTGGTAAGCAATTGGATAACCTGCTCGGCAACCTGCGACCCGGAGAATCGCGGCGTGAGATCCTGCGGTTGCAAGCAACGAAGCCAGGCGTGATCGAAAACGTCGTTCGATTGATCTCGGAAGAGGACGGGCTGATGGTCGACGACCGAGTTGCGATCGAGGTGATCGCTCCGCAGGTCGAGGTTGCCATGAACGGACCGAAGGTGCGTTACATGGAACGTCAGGCAACTTACCAAGTCGCCATCGCCAACACCGGCACCGCCGCGGCGACCAACGTCAATATCATTGCGTACCTGGATCGTGGGTTGAAGTTTGTTAGCACAGAACGTCAAGTCGTCTACGACCAATCCAAACACGCTGTTCTGTGGTCACTTCCCACACTGCCCGCCGGGGAAAGCGGTTCGGTTCCGCTGACGGTTTTGCCGGTCGAGGAAGGTGAGCAAGTCATTCGGCTGACCAGCCGAGCCGACTTGGGTGTGGAAGCCGAAGTCAAGCAGTTTGTGCGGGTTGATTCGCTGGCGGAGCTGACGTTCACCATCGCCGACACGGCCGACCCCATCGAGTTGGGAGCCGAAACGACTTATGAGATCCGAGTCAAAAACAGCGGATCACGTACCGACAGCGACATTCGTGTGGCCGTGCAGCTGGATCCCGGTCTGCAAGCGATCGC
>JBCCUO010001007.1:0-1596 GCA_039196805.1 Planctomycetota bacterium
CCTCGTCATCCAGACCAAGTCGGGCACCGGCTGGCTACCTCCCAGCACGACATCGCTCTGCACGTGGACCTTCAACTGTGTGTCGATGGTTGAACGAACGGACCATTCGGTCAGGTAGCCGACTTCGTCGCAGTGAATCGGTCCGATCGGTGACATTTCGCGAATCTCTCCGTGGATCAACTCGAGTCGTCGGCCCAGTTCATCCAAAGCACCGGTTTCGCCCAGACGAGCGTACTCGGCGACGGTCAAACGCAACGCTGTGCTCACGGTAACGGAGTCCAAGTCGGAAAGGGTGAACGGTTTAATTGACAAGCAACTCATCCATGTTATCACGCGCCTACGCTGAGATCTGCATTCGCAACCAGAGTCGCCGACCGCTCTGCCGGTCGTAGCGTTCCTTGATTAGGAACGTCCGACGAATCACTGTCGCCTTCTTGGTAGCGGATGCGGCCACGCTTCCGAATTTCTGCATTCTTGGTAGCGGATGCGGCCACGCTTCCGAGTTTCAGCTGACTCTCGGAACTCTGGCGAGTCCCGCTACTCAAATGGATGTTTGGTCGTGCCTCACCGCTGGGGCCAATCGGGAAGGTCAAACTTCTTGACGGTGTTGGCCGTGTGTTCGCCATAGTGACGAGCCATCTGGTCCAACAACGCTTGCAGTGTTGGCCAGCGGCTTCCCGGTGCTTTCTGGTCCAGTGGCTGGTCCTCCAGCAAGTAGGCAAACCGTCGGCAAAACGCACTCACGCGCTGCATCTGCCTCGCTTCCTCAGCTCCATCCCAATCCGCGTGCGCCGCCACGTAGTCGGGCGGCATCTGCTTGGGATTCAAGTCCATGACCGAAATCGCCGGTTCTAGCTCGTGATAGATCTGCGAGAAGAAAAGCAACTGCCGGCCCATCATGTGTTCACAGTTCCAACGCGGTGTATGCGTGCCATTGCTGGGCCGAAAGTTCAGCTGCTTGACCGATAGCTTGTCGAACACGGCTTGAGATTCATTGCACGACTTTTCCATCGCCTCGAACGCTTTCCGCAGGTCGTCGGGCATCTGCCACGGTTGCGAACCCAATTGGATCAGCTGGCGTCCTTCCGCGGTGCTGGAAACGGCAACGGTGTTGTGGGATCGTTGCTCCCAGTTGGCTTGGCGGCTCGTGGCCGGTGGGCCGGCTAGCTCACGGTCGGCTGAGTGCACGAGGATGCATTTTGGGTTCAGCTGCCGCATCAGCTTTTGCCGAACCGTCTTGTCAAACTGGCTGGCCGTGTTGCCTTGGATGACCAAGGCATCAACCTCGGTGCCCAAGTCAGCCTGCTTAAGCCACTCGGCAGTGACGTCGCCCAACAACAAGATCGTTGCGTCGTCGACAGTCACGCGGATCGCACGCGGATCGACAGAACTCACGTGGACGGCGTTCGGGTCCTTGTTCGGTGAATCCTCCGAACGATACCACTCCGCTTCTGCTTGATTGGGCAGTCGGCTCAACACATGGTCCAGCGTTTGGGACCAGGTGATCGTCCGAGACCAGGATGTCGAGGATTTGGGCAAGGCGTCCGAATCATCGGCAACCCGAATCTCCAGCCCCCAATGAGTCTCGATCGAAAC
>JBCCUO010001008.1:0-1589 GCA_039196805.1 Planctomycetota bacterium
CCGAGGCGGTGTCAACAACTGCGACGTTGTTGTCGTTGTCGGTTTGAATCAATTTGCCGATGAAAACCTTCGATTGATCCACCGAGTGGATCGACGGAATCATGCCCGCCATGACGGCGTACAGGTAACCAGACTTGTGGCCCAGCATGGTGGTGGCGACGATGGTGGCCAACGAAGCAGCACCGACCAAAAGGCCGTACTCGACGATGGTTTGGCCTTTGCGGCCATGGATCTTGCCGGGAGCAAACTTTTTGAACATACGTTGCATCAATTGAATCCCAATGCAGCGAGGAAGGTGGAGACGTCCAGCGAACACCGCTGAATCATCGAACCGATCTGGCTACCTGAGAAACTGGCTTGATCGGGAAGAAATGCTGCGAAATCACTTGGCGTCTTGTTGAGACCGATTCGCAACAGCAAGAGTGTGGATGGGCACGTGTGTCGCGTCAATGGGACAAACAAGGCAAATTCCGGAAAATCTGTTGTGCGAAAGTCTTCAGTCTTCGCCGCCCGTTTTCCGCTTCTGCTTGTAATGCCGTTCTGTCCTGTGCCCTCCGACCCGAACCTTCCCCCCAAATCGCCAAGACGTCAATGGGCCCGCCTGGATTGGCGGAGCAAAGCCAGCGACAACCCTGTCATGCTGAGCGTCACCGAAAACAGCAACCAGTTGTTGGTGATCGGTATCGCCAACATCAACCCCAATGCCACCCAGCCCACCACTCGGGGTGGCAAGCACCACAATGTCAATCCTGAAATGGATTCGACAACGATCACAAAACGTGCATGGAGCATCGCAATCCGGCGAAGGGTGGAGGCATCGAACGAATCGCGGAGCCCGTTGTAGACCCAGAAGTCACGGCTTCGGTAGTAAATTTCATAAAAGACCTCGCCGGACCAGTACTCGATCGTCCATTTCCCGATCGCGGGGCCGAGCATGATCAGCGACAAGATCAAACACGCCAGACGAGCGGCCCGCTGCCCGGTCAACGCGGCGTCTCGGCGTTCCATTTGTCCGGCGACCCATGAACACCAGACCGCCGCCCACCAAGACGTCAAGAACGTTGCGTCGTTGTAGCTGCCTTGATGGATCATGAGGATGGTCAACGCAGCGGTCTGAGCGACCGTCGCAAGTCGCAATGGGCCAATGCCTCTCAGGAAAACGCCGGCCAGTGATCCCGCTACCGCAAAACAGTACGCCAGACGCAGCGTGACGAGTGATTGCAAGGCGGCAGGAAAGAAGGTGTCGGTTTGAGGCAACGCGTCATAAACATGATCGACCTGGACGAACAGCTTCCACTTCCACAACAACCCCAGCGCCACAAAGCCCTGGACCAAACGAATGTTCTGTCTTAGTGCCTGTTCGTCGCCGTTCACGGTTGTTCAATCTCGCGGCGCGCAACCTGGAATCGCCACGGAGCGCTCGGCCGAATCTCGGTCACCACGACCACCCGCTGCCCACGGTAGGTGGAAGACGTCACAACCCATCTTGGCTGGTTCGGGCGGCACAGCCCCAGCCGAACCTCACCAAATGTCACAACCTGGCCCGGGTAATGATTGACGTACTCTCGGTGCAGACAGTGTTTGTGCCG
>JBCCUO010001009.1:0-1588 GCA_039196805.1 Planctomycetota bacterium
CCCGACAGGCTGGCGCCAAGCGGCTGATGAAGTGACACGACCTATCAGCCGCTGCCCAGCCAATCGCCAATCGCTGACCGCTCAAAGCTACGCGTGCAAATCCCAACCCTTCATGCTCTCCAGCAATTCGCCTCGTGTTAGATCAAAACGTAGCGGACTGAGCGTGATGTTGCCCTGACGCAGTTGCTGCACGTCGGTCAACTCGGGCGGCGGCTCGGAAGGTTCGGTCCAGAGCGCCCAGTAGTAGTCGTTGCCGCCGGGATCGACTCGCTTCTCGTAGCGGCGTCCATACTGGGCCAGCCCCATCGGGACGACTCGCAAGTCGCGAGGCGATTCGGTGGCGACGGCCGGAATGTTCAAGTTGAACAATCCACCGGATGACTCTGGTCGGGAAACGATCCCACTGATCACGTTGCGGGCGATGACGGCTGCGGCTTGTTCGTCTGCATCGGGCGTGTCTTCCATCGACACCGCCACGCTGGTGACCGAAAAGAACGCCCCTTCGATCGCCGCTGCGACCGTCCCGCTGTACAGCACATTGATACCGGCATTGAGTCCGTTATTGATTCCGCTGACGACCAAGTCGATGGGATCGTCAGCCGACAGTTCGGCAATCGCCAGCTTGACGCAGTCCGCCGGAGATCCTTCGACTGCCCACGCCCAATGGCGACCGTCACGGTGGATGGACTTGCAAATCAACGGTGTCCGGTAGGTGATCGAGTGACCGACACCGCTCTGCTCCGTTGCGGGAGCGACAATCAACACCTCTCCCAGATGCCGCAGTTGGCTCTCCAAAGCCATCAGACCGGGCGCAAACACTCCGTCGTCATTCGTCAGCAGGATTCTCACGTGGATTCCGTCAAGGCTGGTTGAGAAAGGGGCGTTGTGTCGCCAGCTACCTAGGGTGAGCTCGACCGCGCTGATATCTCTGTCAGGCCCAGCAAAAGGGAGTCAGCACGGCGTGAGAAGCGTAGTGTGCTGTCAGTTGATTGCCTACCGCGACCGTGATCCCGACGATTCACGGAAAGCTCCCCCTTGGGGATTAATGGGGACTTTTCTAAACTCCCGGATTACCCGCACCAGGTCCTCCAACGGTTGTGTTCGTCGCCTCTTGCGGTCGAAACACAACGGGGAAGCTGCCGCCATGACGCCACCGGATGCCGCATCGGTCGGCCCCACATCGGTCAACGATGCTTCACAGCGAGACGCGATTCGCGCCAACCCAGCTGAGCCTTCCCAAAGCGAGACTCACTCGGGTACGTCTTTGACGCAAGAGCGCATTGTGGTCTTGGATTTTGGATCGCAGTATGCCCAGTTGATCGCGCGACGGGTCCGCGAGCAGAACGTTTACTGCCAGATCGTTCGCCACGACATTTCGGCCCAGCGTTTGGCCGAGCTTGCGCCGCGCGGGATCATTCTTTCAGGGGGACCATCCAGCGTCTACGAATCGGGCGCCCCGCAATTCGTTCCTGCAATCTTCGAGTTGGGCATACCCGTGCTGGTGATTTGCTTCGGCATGGGTCTTGTCTGTGAAGCATTGGGCGGAAAGGTGGATCACTGACCCAGCCGTGAGTACGGGCGGGCGGCG
>JBCCUO010001010.1:0-1587 GCA_039196805.1 Planctomycetota bacterium
CGCACGTCCTTGCCCCAGCCAACGCTGGCCAGCAGTTTGCCGTCGGCTGAGAAACGAACGTTGTAGATGGGTCCTCGATGCCCTGACATCGTCCTTCGCGACTCCAGCGTTTCGCTGTTCCACATCCTGACAATCCCGTCGCTACCCACTGTCGCGATCCACTTTCCGTCAGGTGAAATGTCAATGTTGAAGATCGCATTGGACTGCGTGCGACTGGCGACTTCTTCCCCCGTGTTGATGTCGTACACATGGACTCCACCCTCGCGATCACCCGCAAAGATTCGGTCGCCGTCCGGCGAAAATGCGACACCGCGTACGGCGTTTCCGGCGTCCCATCCGCGCACCTCTTCAAAGGTGTTGGAGTCCCATAACCGTACGCGACCGTCGTCACCACTCGTTGCCAGCATCTGACGTGTTGGATGGAACCGGACGGTCCACACCACCCCTCGGTGAGCATCGAAGCTGGTCAAGATCGATTGCTTGGCGACGTCCCACAGCCTCACGCTGCCATCTTCGCTGGCCGCCGCGATCACATCGCCACCGGGTGCGAAATCAACCGACCAGACGGTGCCGGGATTCCCCGCCAACACGATCGAAGGCACATCGATCGGAGCAGGGCCTGCCGATTGGCCGGCGTTCATCTCGGCACTCGGTAGCGAATCGCCACTCGGACTTGCCGATGCCATGGACTGCGATTCGGAGACCGAATCCGGTTTGGGCCAAGCGATCACAGCGGCGGACAGAAGGCAAAACAGGCCCACCGCGGCGGCCACCCAGCCCGCGATCGCCCAGCGATGTTGGGCGACGGCGTGACTACCCGAGAGTCGTTTCACTTCGGCGGCCGGAACCGACGGAATCTGCAGCGGTGAGATTGGACCGTAGCTGGTCACGATACTGGCCAACGCTGACGTCACTTCGCTAGCCGTACTGGGTCGATCTCCCGGCTTCTTATTCAACAGCGCCATGATCAGATCCGATAACGGTTGGCTGATCTCAGAGTTCAACTGCCGCGGCGACTCGAGCTGGAGGTCCATGATCCGCTTCATCACGCCTACCGCGGTAGGCGCTTGGAACGCGGGCACACCCGTCGCCATTTCGTACATCACCGCACCGAGCGAAAAGAGGTCTGACCTCTCATCCGGAACGTCTCCGATCGCCTGTTCCGGCGACATGTAGAGCGGTGTACCGGTCACCATGCCCGTCTTGGTCAGCTTGATGTCGTCGGCGGCGCGGGCTAAACCAAAGTCGGTCAACTTCACCCGCTCGGTCACCGCCTGGATCAGGATGTTTGCCGGCTTGATGTCACGATGGACCATGCTGCGTTCGTGCGCGGCCGCGAGACCAGCGGCGATCTGCATGCCGATTCGGGCCACCTCTTGCACCGGAAGCCGTCCCTGCTGCTGCAATCGGGTTTCCAGCGTGTCACCTTCGATCAGCTGCATCACCAAGAAAGCGACTTCGCCGTCGTTGGCCTTCGCGACGTGGTACATCGACACCACATGCTCGTGAGCAATCGCGGCGGCGGCTCGACCCTCACGGCAAAAACGTTGGCGAGCGACATCGTTGTTCTGGAATTGAGGATTCAAC
>JBCCUO010001011.1:0-1584 GCA_039196805.1 Planctomycetota bacterium
CCGCCAGGGACACGGCAACTCTGTCCCACCAATGCTCGCAAAGCCGCCCCGGCGAACTCGAATCGGGAATGTTGGTGAAGTCGCCTTGCCGCCGGAGCGAGGCGGCCGCTATAGCCAATAACAACGATCCGATCGGAAGAGATCCGTTCGCTGACTTCTCCAAGGACTGGTGTCCCATGCGTGTCTGTCTCAACGGAATTGGCGTGAAATTCTTAGCGCCGGTTTTGGCGTTCTGTTTCGCCCTTACGACCTCGAATCAGGCATTGATGGCTCAGGGCCAAGGATTTGGCTTGCCGGGAGGCGGGCCGACAAACAGTCCGTCAGCAGCGGCAACGGCCGCCAACCCCGGAACGCCTCCGAGTTTGCAGAATCAACCCATGGCACCTCCTGCGCGGGCATCGGAGTTGCCAGCCGGTCGGGTGACCAATGGCGGCAATCTGCCACAGTCGGCCGGTCAGGAGCATCGTGTCTATGACATTCGGCCGTACACCGGCTACCTCACCAAATACGACCATCCCGAGCAAGCGATCGTCGACTGGGTCGTCCGCGAGACCGGCACTGATGTTTGGTTCACCGCTCCGTTCGGCTTCTTGAACGCGGACCGTGATCAGTTGTCCGTGTACCACACTCGCGAAATGCACTCCGTCGTGTCCGGAATTGTCGATCGTTTTGTCGCGGGCGAAAAAGATGCCCAGGTCCTCTCACTGCGCGTGATGACGGTGGGAAATCCGAACTGGCGATCACGAGCGCATTTGCTGATGCAGCACGTCAACGTCGACTCTCCAGGGGTCCAAGCGTGGTTGCTCAGTAAAGAAAATGCGGCGTTGGTGTTGAATCTGCTGCGGCAGCGCACCGACACGCGACAAGTCCAGTCGCTTGACCTGATCACTCACAACGGCCAAACCGAGAAACTCGCAAGCACTCGGGGGCGGAATTACGTCCGCAACGTGAAGCCCGCGACGACGGGCTGGCCTCCATACGAACCGGAGACGGGTGAGATCCAAGAAGGATACCGGCTGGAAATTAGTCCGCTCCTTAGCGTCGATGCCAAGTCAATTGACTGCGTGATCAAGGCCGAAATCGATCAAGTCGACAAACTGAAACCGGTTGAATTGGACCTGCCGTTGCCCAACGCACAAGTGCATCGCACCAAGATCGACGTACCCCAAGTCGTCAGTTGGCGGCTCCACGAACGGTTCCGCTGGCCATCCGATATGGTGCTTTTGCTATCTTGCGGCGTGATCGCCAGCCCGGAGCGACCGCAATCCGCCGTTCCGCTGCTAAACCTTGAGATGATCACCGGTACGACTGCCGGCCGAGCGGACGCACTGATGTTTATCGAGTTTCGGGGAAGGGCATCTGAAAACCTGACTACGACTCCTCTTGTACCGCAAATCTCAGCACGGAACGGTGCTCCCACCCGTGGCAGGTATTAATGCCGAAGGCCACTGGGGTCGGAAAGCTCGGGGACGAGAGCAATCGAGAGGTGGTGACTGCGTCTCGATTGCATGATCTTTCATGTGACCCACGTGAAGACTTGCAATACCCCCTCTTTGCCAAGTCGCGCAAAGCCTAGAATGCGGC
>JBCCUO010001012.1:0-1583 GCA_039196805.1 Planctomycetota bacterium
GACGCAAAAGCGACGGCGAACCCGGTTGGCAAACGATCTGGCGCGGCTATCGAAAAATGCACGCGCAACTTGACGCGATGAAGCTAACCGGTCAGATCAAAGCGTGACCGTTTTGGGTAAAGACAAGCCCGCAGGGCTGGGAAGCTTGCCACCGAGACGCGTCAGGGCCAACGGCCCGCCCGTTTGCTTTCATCTCAGTGGCGTTCGTACTCGTCGCGTCATCGGCAGCCTGGCCATTCGATCACGATTGCCGCTCCGCTGTGCACGAGCACGAGCACGAATTCGAGCATGGGCAGGACGAGTGACCACACGTCGACCGGCCATCAGTGGTTCGTGAATGAATCCAACGAATCGACGTCACTGAGCAGGGCATCGACGGCGTCGGCAGCCCACTGTTGGCCCCGACCAGATTCGAATATCGAGACCACCTTAGGAATCGGCATGCCGTCGCGGTAGGGACGGTCGCTGGTCATCGCGTCGAATGCATCGGCCACAGCCAGGATCTGAGCGTCCCTTGGAATCTGGTCTCCTTCCAACCCATCCGGGTAGCCGGTCCCATCCCACGATTCATGGTGACTGCGAACACCGGGCAACAGCTCTCGAAACGGCCTGAGTCCTTTGAGAATGTCGAAGCCGATGACCGGGTGCTTCTTGATCTCCTCGAACTCTTCTTCCGTCAAACGCCCAGGCTTTTGCAGCACCGCGTCGTTGACACCAATCTTGCCGATGTCATGCAGAATCCCAGACATGCGGATTCGTTCGACGTCTTTGCTTGGCAGTCCCAGGCGACTGGCCAGTTCTGCGGCCAGAGTGGCGACGCGTTCGCTGTGCCCACATGTGTAAGCGTCCTTCGCATCCAACGCGGACACCAGCGACCGGATCGTGCCCTCGAACATGTGCTGCAGTTCAAGGTACTGTTGCTGATTAATCAGATGCATCGCCAGCATCATCATCGTCGATCTCAGCAAGTCGACCTCGATGGTGCCAAACTCCTGAGCGTCTTCATGACGCAAGGCGATCAGGCGGCCCAGCTTTTTCCCGCGCAGTTCGATCGTCAACACGACCACGCGTAGCCCCGACAGCCGCGCGGTTTGCGGCCGATTCAAGATCACCACGTCGGACACGCCGGCACCCATCGTGTGCCGTTCCGCCACCGCTAGCTCCGCAATCGCAGAGAGCTCCTTCTCGGGAATCTCTGTGCCAAACTGATAGAGTTGCAGTACGGTGCCGCGAATGTCGTCGGGCAGTAACTCGATTGCCACCGTGTCGGCGCTAACGCAGTCGCTGATCCGCTCCATCAATGGACCGCAGATGTCAGACACGTCCATGTCCAATTGCATCTGCTCGACCAGCTCGTGGATCAAGCTGATCTCTTCGAACTTCTCCAGCAACGACGTCGTCAGTCGGTCGACTTCGTCCTCCAGGTCGCGCGCCTGGGCGGGAAAGTGATCTCCGCTTGTCGTCCCTGCAGCCACGGCCGGGCCCAGATGCTCCAAGCCATCAAGCGTGTTGTTTGGTGCGATCGACATGACCTGCCGCTGGGACTGTGACTTGTTGCTGGGGCTGTAGATCGTGACCGAGCC
>JBCCUO010001013.1:0-1576 GCA_039196805.1 Planctomycetota bacterium
CGGCCAGCACGAGTTGGTCTTGCGAGTAGCGTCACAACGCAACCAAGACAGCAGCGGCACGGCCATCCGAATCCTGCAATTCGCAGTCAATGGACCAAGTTCCAGATAGCAGCCTTCGCCTTTGGAACGTGGTGGTTCGCCACTGCACTCCCTCTATCCAACGGCCCTTCGAACGACGTTGCAACCCAACTCGCGTCGACATCCGGTCAACTCTCTGGTCTTGCTTTCGTCCATTTCGTTTGGTCGAGCCGGAGGCTGACACGTCTATGCCGGCGGTGTGCGCCTTCGGCAAGGTGGTATCCAGCCCAGCGGCCGACACTTCAAGACCCCAAAGAACGTGACGTCACTCAGAGCCTTTATCTTGCTCTCCCTCCGGGAGAGTGTCATTCAGATTGGCGTGATTTGCGACGCAAGCCCTTCCAAGTGAACGAAGTGTGCAACTTCAAAACTAGCGTTTCAGACTGAGATGCGCTGCGGGATGGGGGTTAGTCTTCGGTTAGCTGGCTGCCCCACCACGTGGGATTGGGTTTCCAGTTGGGGTCCAAGTAATTGGCGTGGTTGCGTTCCAGACGCTGTTTGTTGGTGGTGTGGATTCGTTGCCAGCGTTGTTTGTCTTTTTCGGCGTCGAATCGTGGATCGCGCAGGGGACGCGTTGCATTGGCTTCGGTCAGCCACTGGTCCAACTGCTTCCACATCGCTGCTGCACGCTCGGGTTTGGCGGCGGCCAGGTCGTTCTGCTCGCCAGGGTCGCTTTCCAGGTCGTACAACTCGTTGCGTCCGTCTTCGTAGTAGTGAATCAGCTTTTCGTTTCCGATACGCACGATCGCATTGGGCTCGCCGCCTTGATTGCCGTAGTGAGGGTAGTGCCAGTACAGTGGCCGTGGTTCAATCGTCCTCGAGTTCAGCAGCGGCACCAGGCTGACGCCGTCAACATGTTGATCGGGCATGGCATCCAGCCCACAAAGTTCCAGAACGGTCGGGAACAGATCGGCTCCGGTGACGGGCACATCGCTAGTGATTCCTTCGTCCGCTCCGTTGGGGTATCGGATGTAGAACGGCTCGCGAATGCCTCCTTCCCATTGCCGACCCTTTCCGCCTCGAAGCGGCAGGTTGCAGGTCGCATAGGCATCACCTGAGGAGACTCCGCCATTGTCACCGGTGAAGATCACGATGGTCGAATCAGAGAGTCCCGAAGCTTCCAACTGGTCCATGACCTTGCCGACCGCTTTGTCCAGCGTCTCCATCATCCCCGCATAGACGGGATGATCCTGCACCTGACGCACCGGTAGCGTCCGATCGATGATGAATCGGTCGCTCACGTCACCGGACGCTTTGGCTTGATACTTCTGCCAAAGCGTTTCGGTCGTTTGCACTGGAGCGTGCACGGCATAGAACGACAGCATCGCGAAGAACGGTTCGGACTGATGATCACGAATGAAGCGGCTTGTCTCGTCGGCCAAGCGTAGCGTCAATGACTCGCCATCCGGGCCGTTTTCCATTTGCGGGTTTTTGTAGGGAGCGAAGAAGCCGCCCGGCGGCGATCCGCGATGATGTCCACCAACATTGATGTCGTAGC
>JBCCUO010001014.1:0-1575 GCA_039196805.1 Planctomycetota bacterium
CGACGTTCCGTACGGTCGCATGACCACGGACGGCAATCTGGTGTTCATGATCGATGACTTGGGCCGAGTGGAACGGACCAACATGGGCATGATACGTTTGGGGGGCGTTCGCCCCAGCGACACGCGGCGCAACACTCTGATTGCGCTGGAGCTTGCCACCGAGGGCAAGTTGCGGTGGAAGATTGGCGCCGGCGAGAACCGGTCCTCGGCGTTCAGCGAATCCTTCTTCCTTGGTCCGCCGCTTCCGCTGAACGGGCGCCTCTACGTCATCGTGGAGACGGCGGGTGACTTGCACGTCTGTTGCCTGGATCCCCAGACGGGTGACGAGATCTGGAGGCAACAGCTCGCTGCACTGGAGACCGGTGGTATCCAGCAGGATGCAATTCGTCGTGTTGCCGGAGCGGTGCCGACCTACCATGAGGGAGTGTTGATTTGCCCGACGGGCGCGGGTGCGATCGTCGCGGTGAACCTGATCGATCGCTCGCTTCGCTGGGGCAAGAACTATCCTCGCAGCGAACTGTTTGGGCCGATGACCATGCATCGATCGTCGCGACCCGCTTCCTTACTGAAACGATGGCATGATGGCGCGGCGATTGCTTCGGGTTCAATGGTGATGGTCACGCCGGCGGAATCGGAACGTCTCTTCAACTTGGACTTGCTGACGGGTGAGGATCGAGCCAGGCCGAGTCGCCGTGAAAAGATGCTGTATCTGGCGGGCATCCGCGGGGACCGCTATTTCGTGGTCGGATCGGAGTCGCTGCAAGCATTTGATACGTCATCGGGCAAGGCGGTTTGGAAGACTCAGAGCGATCTGACTCACGCCGGCCAGTTGGTCGCCGGACGCGGCGTGTTCGGTGATGGTGTTTACTATCTGCCGTTGACCGATCAAGAGATCGTGGCCGTGTCACTGGACGATGGAAGCGTCATCGATCGACGCGAGACAGCGTTTCCGCTTGGCAACTTGGTCGCCGTCGATGGCGAAGTCATCTCGCAGAGCGCGACGACCTTGGCCGTCGCTTACGGGGAACAGTCACTGCGGCCGAGAGTCGATCAGGCGTTGCGGGAGAATCCGAGTGATTTTGATGCGTTGGTTCGCAAGTCACAGTTGCTGATCCAGGAGGGAGACCGTGATGAGGCGTTGGTCTTGCTGGGCCGTGCCCGGAAGCTCCGTGGCGATGATGACGAAGTGCACGAGCTATCAGTCAACGCAATGCTTGGCATCCTTCGCGAAGATCTGAACGCCGACAGCGACATCGTCGCAACGCTGGACGAGTTGATCGACTTTCCCGAACAACGTGCTGAGTTCATCGGACTGCGGATTCGTGCCGCGCTGGCCCAATCCGACGTGGAGGCTGCAACCGAGCAGTTGATTCAGCTAACTCGCTTGGCAGTGGAAGAGATGTTGCAGCCTGGGATCGCCGAACAGATCGTTGGTCCGGCGAACCACAGTTGTACACTTGAGGCCTGGCTGGCCGCTCGCGTGGCAGACACCTTGGCGATTGCACAAACTCAGAATGATTCCTCCGAGTGGGTCGATGATCGCTTTGCCAACGCGTTTTTGGATTTGGAGGAAGC
>JBCCUO010001015.1:0-1572 GCA_039196805.1 Planctomycetota bacterium
CAACGAATCAGAGACTCATGACGCGCCGAAACTCCCGCAGCCCCCGCAATCGCACTCGCCGAACGTTGAGCCGTGGCGGCTTCACGCTGCTGGAATTGCTGCTCGTTCTGGCGATCTTGGTCGTCCTGGGCGGCATCGTGGTCGTCAACGTGACCGGTACCCAGCAACAAGCAAGCGCTGACGCAACCGAAACTCAGCTGAAGATGCTCAAGAGCAACATCCAGATGTTTCAGTTGCGAATGAACAGCGTGCCTCAGTCGCTTGAAGAACTGCGTGACGGGCCCAGCGATTCGGCCAAAAAGGCAAAGTGGGTGGCCGCGATTTTGACCGAAATCCCCAAGGACGCCTGGGGAAATGACTTCGAATACACGGTCAATGGCAACAAGTACGAGATTCGCAGCTTGGGAGGCGATGGGCAGTCCAACACGGACGATGACATCGTCGTCGAAGGCTAGGGAAAGCTGAGGATACGGGGAAGGGTGGTCGTTGGGCGTGCCATGTGGACGTCGATTGAACATCATCGAAATACGATAAGATTCCTCCGTTCTCACGCCGGTTCTGTCCCTTGCGAACGCGCACAGCCTTCACCCTGCTGGAACTGCTACTGACCATTGCGGTCATGGCCGCGCTGGCTTCGGTCTTGCTGCCACAGATTGGATTCCTGCTGGGCGATCGTCGATTGGTCCGCGGGGCCAATCAGGTTCGCGTCGAGATGGTTCGGCTGCGGATCGAAGCGATGCGTAGCGGCAAGACGCTGATGCTTCAGGGCCTGCCTGGTGAGAGCGAGTTGCGAATCCAGCCCTTTGCCTCGTTGGCCGACGCAACCGAAACGATGAATGTCACCGGAACGAGTGCCTTGCTGGCTGGAGCCGACCAGGCCGCGCCAGCTACGTTTGAAATCGAACGGGTGGAGTCGCGATCGCTCGAACTCCCGGAGGAAGTGCTGTTTGCCAGCGTCAACGTCGTTTCGTCGGCCCGCGCGATCCCGGTCGAGCAGTCGTTGACCGCGGCTGCTCAAGCGGACGATTACAGTCAGCCGGTGTTGTTCTACGCCGACGGCACCACCAGCACCGCGATGGTCACCCTTCAGCACACGACCATGGGAAGCATTCGTATCAAGCTCCGCGGAATCACGGGGGACGCCACGGTTGGCGACGTATTCGCCACCACGGAATCTGTACAATGACGTCGCAGATGGCTCGCAAGGAGCGACGCGACAAGCGTCCCCGTCGCCGTGGTTTTTCGCTTCTGGAAATGCTGTTGGCACTGGCGATTCTGGGTGGCGCGGCGGTAGTCCTGACTCAGATCACGGGAACCGGCACCGACGCGGCGATCGAATCGCGAGACCTGGCGATTTCGCGGATGATCTGCCAAACCAAGCTGGCTGAGATCTTGCTGGACGCCATCGTCACCAGCCCCGTCAGTGTCCCGGCAACTCCGGTGGAATCCTTTGACTCGCAGTCGTTGTCTCAGTTCACTTATGCGGTCGAGGTGGCCCCTGCCCAGCTGGATGGCCTACTTGCGATCCGAATCACAGTGCAGGCGACGCAGCCCGCCAATGAAAATCCCCAC
>JBCCUO010001016.1:0-1571 GCA_039196805.1 Planctomycetota bacterium
GATCGGACGATGCAAGACCTTTTCACTGGCGCTCTGAGCCGTGTGAAGCGGTTGAATCGGATCGGTGAAATAGTGACTAAGCACTCCGGCGGCATGGGCGGCATCGGAAAAGCGATTCTGGCGCAGGTAGCGGCGCAGTCGGTCGTGCCACTGCGTCGCCACCCTGGGAGCTCCACCCCAATACCCTTCGTTGACGTGGACGACATGGTTGTGGAAGTCGCGAAACCGCGTGTCGGGATCCTTGGCTCCGGCCAAGTACCGGGCGTGAAACCGCAGCAGGACTCCCGTCAGCCGTCGTCCAGGTTCCGTCTGGATGTGGCGAAGCGCGTCGATCGCGAAATGGTGGTGGGTGCTACGGCAGTGGGCGGCTTTCAAGATCGCCAGCAGCCATCGCTGGTTGAGTCCGTTCACGTCAGTCCCATTGCGGTTTTGGCAATCGTCCGGGTGATGGAGCGTTCTTTGGCCCACGGCATCGACCGGATCATCACTCCAACGAACCCCGGCGAAGAATTCACTGCCCAGCTAGTCGCCAGGCGGTTGGGGAGTTTGCCTAAAAATCAGCGGCCGGCACAAGGTGATTCGGGATTGACGTTTGCACTGGGTACGAACGATCCTGCTGCCCAGATGCGCTCTGGTATAGCGCGTCCACCCCCCACCCGAGGATGATTCCGCAATGAGTACTGCTTCCGCAGCTGAGGTTCTGGTTCAACTTCCCGACGGCAATGTTTCTACCCATCCGGCGACAGCGACCAGCATGGACGTGGCGATTGGGATCAGCGAAGGGCTGGCGCGAAGCGTCATTGCCGCCGAGATCGATGGGAGAATCGTCGATGCCGATCGCCCGTTCGGCGAGCTTGCCGAGCGTGATACGCCGCTGAAACTCAAGCTGTTGACTAGCCGTGACTCGTCAGCGCTGGACGTTCTGCGTCACTCCGCTGCCCATGTCATGGCCCGTGCAGTGATGCGTCTGTACAAGGGAGTCTCGCTTGCATTCGGACCGACCACTTCGGGTGGTTTCTATTACGACTTCGATATTCCAGAGAAGATCAGCGAAGACGATTTTCCGAAGATCGAAGCCGAGATGAAAAAGATCATCAAGGACAAAGAGCCTTTTGAGCGATTTGTTCTGGATCGCGATGAAGCACGCAAATTGTGCGACGATCTGGACCAAGACCTGAAGGTCGAGCACATCGACACGGGTTTGGGTGACCAGCCGACGGTCAGCTTCTATCGCCAGGGCGAGTTTGTGGATCTGTGCCGCGGGCCCCACGTTCCGGATGCCGGGAAGATCAAGGCCGTTAAGTGCCTGAGCGTCGCGGGCGCCTATTGGAAAGGGGACTCGTCCGGTCGCCAGCTGCAACGGTTGTACGGGACAGCGTTCTTTGACAAGAAAGAACTGAAGGCGTATCTGGAGCAACTAGAAGAGGCCAAACGACGTGATCATCGCGTGCTGGGCAAGCAGCATGGTCTGTTCGCGATCAATCCCGATGTCGGTCAAGGACTGTGCTTGTGGTTGCCGAAGGGGGCTCGTGTTCGTGTGACGCTGGAGGACTTCTTGCGTAAGGAGCTGC
>JBCCUO010001017.1:0-1569 GCA_039196805.1 Planctomycetota bacterium
GCGACGTTGCACTGGAGGATCTGACATTTGACGAGCGAAACCTGCTAGGCAATCTGCGTTCTTACGCCCAGTTTCGCCAAGGTTTCTACACGCAAGTGGCCATTGGTGAACTCGGCGTTTCCGGTCCGACACGAGGCTTTCGAAGTACCAGCGTGAATGTGTTCTCGGGGCAAGGCGAAGTCAACGGTTACGTCGGCCTACTTCAACGACTTCAGCGAATCCGTAACTCGGAAGACAACTTGTCGCTTCAGCTTCGTACGTTGGCGCAGCTGGAGGACCGACTGGACGCGGGTTTGATCGACCTGGTGCAGGTCGACCAGTTTCGGCAGAGCGTCGAGCGCGAGAGGGCACAGTTGCTGCAAGCCCGTAACCAGTTCGAGTTGTTCGTCGACAGCTTCAAGACACGGACCCTTGGCTTGCCACCTGACTTGGAAGTTGACTTGGATGACCAGCTGATCGACCAGTTTCAACTGATCGCCCGTGAGTCAACGCAGCTACGCAACTCAGTTGCCAGGATGCAAGATCGTGTCGGAGGACTGGAAAATGACGCGCCGCCTGAGGAAATCGAGGCCGTGAGATCGGATGTGCTGACGCTATTCGAACCAATCGGAGACCTATTTGAAGCGATCAATCAAGACCTCCGGATCCTGCGAGAGGCTTTGCCCAAACGAAAGGCCGCGATGTCATCCGAAGATCAGGAAACGCTGGAACAGGAAGTCGCGCTGCTCGAGAAGAGCATGCGAGAGCAAACGATCGAGTTCGCTGAGCTGAAAGCATCATTGAGCCAATTGGAAGAGAACGACGCATCGCAGCAAGCCGCCCCAAACGACCTGCCGCCACCAGCCGCGGAACAAATGCCTAATGAAGACGAAACGGGCACGAGTGAGTCAGCTGAGTTGCCCGATTCGATCCGCCAAATCGTTTCGTTGCTGCAGCGGATGATGCGTTTGATCGACGGAGCGGCCTTGGTGCAGGCACGAGCCCGCTTGGAGTCCGTGTCGATCGACCCGATCAACTTGGAACCGCGCACGGCCTACCAGATCGCTCTGACGAATCGCTTGGATTTCATGAATGCACGAGCATCGTTGGTCGATTCGTGGCGGTTGATCCAGGTTCGCGCCGACGCACTGCAATCCGTCCTGAATGTGACGGCAAGCGGGGACGTGAGAACGAACCGAAACAACCCGCTTAGCTTCCGCGGGGCAACTGCGAACGCAAGATTGGGGCTTCAGTTTGACGCCCCGTTCACCAGGTTGCTGGAGCGGAATGCTTACCGAGAGTCATTGATCAGCTACCAGCGAAGTCGACGCGATTTCATCCAGTCACGTGACCGGTTGCACCAAGGGCTGCGCGTTCTGCTGCGTCAGCTCGAACTGCTGCGTGCCAGCCTGGAAATTCAGCGTCGAGCCGTGGCGATCGCGATTCGACGCGTCGACTTGACCAGTCGTGACTTGGACGCGCCGGTCCGCCCTGCCCAACCGGGTCAGCGAGACAACATAGGTTGTGGGTCCAGCCCCCGATCTGGTCTCCCCTACGATCGGTCGATGCCGCGACGCAACGACTTCGGAC
>JBCCUO010001018.1:0-1566 GCA_039196805.1 Planctomycetota bacterium
CAGCTGGTAGCGAAACAGCTGGCTCATTTCTTCGCTGCCGTTGAACGCGGTGAGCACCAGGACATCCGGACCAAGCGCCGTGTTGAGGTTCAACAGTCGATTGGCTTGGGAAAGGGTCATGTCGCTAGCTCTTGGTAGGACGCGTGACGCGTCGCTTAAGAATCGGGCAGTAAAGCGTGGTGCTTCTGTCTTCGAATCAAGGAGGGCGGAGTTTCGTGGTTTCCAGCGGAAATCCCCGATTTCGGCTGCGTTCTCACTCCTGGTTGGGCAGCTGAATCGTCTCGCCGTCGTCAAACCGGACGGTCAAGTCCTCGGGACTCCAAACCCCGGCAATCAGCTGCATCCGGCCGGTCACGTGCGCAGAACCTTCCGGGCCGGTCGCGTTGAAATCGACCGAGGCACCGCCATTTCCGTTGTTGTTCTCGTACTGCTTGATCCCGAATCCGCTGCCGGACTTGATCGGAGTGCCCAAGCGCCCGGTCACTCGAGGGTCGTCGGCGAGCGCGACAACTGCTTCGTCAATGGGGGCCGTCAAGGCTTGGGCGCCGATGTAGCCGACCGCTCCCAAGACACCGCAGCAGAGAAGTGGCACCAAGATCAGGACGCCGCCCAGAACCCAGATCCAGGTGGTTGAACCCGATTTGGTCGGGGGCGTGCCGGGTTGGGTTCCCGACGCGAATGGATCGTTGGCGTTGGACATGGGGCGGCTCCTGTTAGGGCGAAGTTTTTGAGATCTTACCAGTCCAAAACCCTGACATTGAGGGTGGCCGCAGAAAACTGGGGATGCGCCGCGCTCGGGCCTTGCTCGCCGGCCTGCCTCACTTCGATTCGTCAGAACAGGACATTGACGGGGAATCGAAACGCTTTTTCGCTGCGACAAGCGACCCATTTCCAGTCCGAAACGAGTAAGCTGTGGACTAACTTCCCGCCTGTGTTTCCCCCCATCGATGTGTCAGATGTTCGCTGACGCATGATCCTCATCGGACGAGTCCTTGCCCCATGTTGAAGAACGCTGTTGCCACCTTTTCGTTGCTGCTGGCCCTTACGATTGCCGCGACGCTGGATGCTGCCGAACTAAAGCTCGACCGCGGAGATCGAATCTGCTTGGTTGGTAACGCGTTGGGCGAGCGGATGCAGCACCAAAACTATTGGGAAACGCTGCTACACCAAAGGTTCGCGGACAAGGAGCTTGTGGTGCGCAACCTCTGCTTCCCCGGCGACGAGCCGATGGAGCGGATTCGTTCGATGAACTTCGGTGATCCCGATGTTCACTTGAAATACAGCCGGGCTTCTGTCGTGATGTACCTTTTCGGGTTCAACGAGTCGTTCGGCGGCCAAGCGGGCTTGGACAAGTTTCGCAGCGACCTGACTCAGCTGGTCAAGGAAACGTTGGCCAAGGACTACAGCGGCAAGGGTGCTCCCCAAATCGTGCTGGTCTCACCCATCGCCTTTGAAGACTTGGGCGATCCGAATCTGCCCGACGGGCAAGAGCACAACCAGCGACTTGGTGAATACACTGCCGCCATGCGCGACGTTGCGCTGCAGACAGGCGTCGTGTTTGTCGAC
>JBCCUO010001019.1:0-1558 GCA_039196805.1 Planctomycetota bacterium
CACTGGTCGTCGTCGGCTTGGTCCCAGGCGGCCTGTGTTTCGCTACCGTCATCCCAGTTCAGGTCGACGTCATTTTCGTGGTCGCCGGGGAGGACCAGTTCGTCAGGTTTGGTTTGATCGCTCATTAGACTTCCACCGCGTGAAGAGGGGTGGTGGCGTCCGCAGTCGAAACGTCTTCGGCTGCGTCATTGGCACTCAGGGCATAATCGTCTTCACCCAACGCTTGACGATTCAGTTCGTCGTTGAGAGCGTCGGCGTGTGGCGAGCAGCGGCGAAGCAGGTCGACCGATTCGCTGAAGTCCAGCGTCGTCTTGGCCAGCGTCTTCATCGCCCACTTGCAGCTGTCCGCTTGTTGGCGGTCGGACTTGCTCATTTCGGCAATCTTTTCGATCGCGTTCTTGATTTCGCCCGCCAGTTGAATCTGTTGATGGCCGTTGCTGATCATCTGCTTGGTCTTGGTCGCATCGGCTTCACTCTTACGGCCGATCCTTTCCAGGGTGGTGATCGCCGATGACACCAGTGCAGCTTCATCGTCGATACTGCTGCGTTCCTGGTGCACCAACGCAATCGACTCTTGCGTCTGGTTGTGCATCGTCTCGACCAGCGAGCTGATTTCGCGAGTCGCCTCGCTGGCCTGTTCGGCCAGACTGCGGACTTCGTCGGCGACGACGGCGAAACCGCGACCGTGTTCTCCCGCCCGAATCGATTCGATCGAAGCGTTTAGGGCCAGCATGTTGGTACGACCGGCGATCTCCGCGATCGTGTTGACGATCGAGCTGACTTGACGCGAGGGATCGTTCAGACCACGCAACTTGCGTTCGCTGGCCTCCGACAGTCCGCGGAGGTTGTCCAGGCCGCCCGAGAGCTCAGCGACCACTTGCAAGGCTTCTTCCACCGTCTGGCCGGTGGATTCCAACTCGGATGAGACTGAGTCGCAATCGTTGCAGATTGTGTTCAGGTTCGCGGCCAGCTGCTCGATGTAGGTGCACGTCTTGATCGCCACGTTGCTTTGCGCTTCGCTGCTTTCGGCGAATCGCTGAGTGCTGCGACCCAGGTCGACGGTGGACTGTTCGACGTTGCCCAGCAGTCTGCGAAGGTTGGTGCCGATGCTGCCCAGGACATTGCGTAGCTGAGTGCTGCCTTCGCCGCTCTCATGACGACGATTCAGCAGGCTGAGCACGGTCTGCATGTCGCGTGTCTGTTCGCGTGAGTTGGCCGCGACGTCGTCCCATTGGCGTTGGTACTTTCGAACGACGGCGATCAACTGATCCAGTTCGGTGATGCCAACACGGCGTTCTCCAATGGCATCGCCCTTGGCGGTAAGGCGTACAACGGATAGGCCTTGGCGTAACTTGGTCCCAACGAGCAGGGCGACCCCCAGCACCAAGAGGGCGGCCAATGCGATCGCGATCGGAAGGCCCAAACCGGGGATGCCACGGTCGGAGGCGACCAACAGGGCGGCCACCAAAGCGGCCGTGGCACCGTGACTGAGTAGGAAAGTCGTGCGAAGATTCATCGGTTACTCCTGGTTCACGGCGACTGGTGATGTCCAGGCCGA
>JBCCUO010001020.1:0-1554 GCA_039196805.1 Planctomycetota bacterium
AAGGTATTCGCGGAATGCAACGGAGCCTGTTAGACGCCGAACGGGGTTCAGCCTCGATTGTCGATGCCTTGAACGATGTGGGACTATCGGCCGAAGAACTCAGCGGCATGCTTCCGGAGGATCAGTTCACAATTCTTGCTGACCGGCTAGGTGGAATCGAAGACCCTAGCAAGAAAGCCGCGTTATCAATGAAGATCTTTGGTCGTGCGGGTTCCGAACTGCTGCCGATGTTCAATGAGCAATCGAAAGGAATCGCGAACCTTCGCCAAGAGGCCAGGAACCTGGGTCGTCAGATGAGCGGTGAAGATGCATCAGCCGCCGCCGCCCTCGCTGACGCCATGAATCGGGTGAAGTCAATCTTCGCGGGCGTCGTGATGCAAGTCGGCGGAGCATTGGCGCCGATGTTGACCGACTTGACCAACAAGGTCGTCAGCGTCACTTCCGGTGTCGTTCGGTTCGTCCAGGAGAACCGAGGCGTCATCCGCATCGTCGCCATGGTCGCGGCTGGTATCGGCGGTGTCGGTGTTGCTCTGGTCGGCATCGGAGGACCGTTGGCCATCGCGGGAACGGCCGTATCGGCACTTGCCGGCGCTCTCGGCCTAGTTCTGAGCCCAGCCGGACTGGCCGTTGCTGCAATCGCTGGACTTGGATTCGCGATCTTCAAGTACACCGACTTGGGCGGTAAAGCGATCGATTGGCTGAAGGACCGCTTCGGCCCACTGGTCGCATCGGTCAAGGACTCCGTCGCCGCGATTTCGGGTGCAATTGGCCGAGGCGATATTGAGACCGCTTGGCAAATCGCGTCTGACACGATCGAGATGATCTGGATGGATGCGACAGGCGAGCTGCAAGACGCCTGGGCCGAGACGATGCGGTTCTTTATGGACGTTGGGTCAGCGACCATTGGGGCACTTGGTGACCTGATAAGCGGCCTGGCTGACATGCTTGATGGAATCCTGGACGGTTACCGCTCCGTCTACGACAGCATTGCGAACGCAACGACCGTCGCCAGCGACTACGTAATCGAGGCAACAACGGGCGTTAAGACGGTCGGTGGTCGTGACAACATGCCATCGGCATTCGATTCGCAGATGGGTGGAACCGCTGATTCGCTTCGATCGATGATCGATTCGATGCGGGATGTGGGCAACGAGATTTCGGCCGGTTCGACCGAGCAGATCAGAGCACGTGCCGAGGAACGCGATGCAGCCAAGAAAGAACGGGCCGCTCGGCTGGCTGAACTGCGACAACGAATCAAGACGGCTGCGGAGAGCGAGGCGGCAATTGCAAGCCAGAAGCCACAGGCGGAACAACCAACATCGGACCAGCCCAAGCTGGCTGATATAAGCCTGGAGTTGCCGGAGATGAAAGCACCGGAGCAAGTCGAACAACCGGAGTCGCCGGGGCAAACCACCGGAGCTACCGCAACGTTCGATGCCACCGCCGCCATGCTCTCGTTCGGCCAGGGTGGCGATGTTCCCAAGCAGCAACTCAAAGCCACGGAGTTGGTCGCCAATCGGATCAACCGCCTGATCGTCATTGCCGAACGTGCTG
>JBCCUO010001021.1:0-1551 GCA_039196805.1 Planctomycetota bacterium
AAGCGTCCAAATCGTCCAAAGCGTTCTTAGTTCTATCCGGGTCATCGAGCGGAAACAACGTCTGAAACGAGAATTTCCGAAAAAGTCGCTCAGAAAACACGGCCGCTCTGGATTCATAAATCCGCCGTTTTTTTGGATGTTTTTGCCCCACGAGCAGTCGATATGCCTACAGTACGAGGTAGTTACCGCCCAATTCGTTCACAACGTCCACACCACCCCCCACCTTACGGTTCCACTCGTGGCCGCTCGCCAGCCCCAGTTCTCACCCAAGCAAGTCGCTCAGGCGATGCAGGTGAGCGAATCATCTGTCAAGCGATGGTGCGACCGGGGACTCATACCGACGATCCGTACCGTGGGTGGCCACCGACGCATCACGTTGGATGGCCTTCAGCACTTCCTAACCGCCACGGGACGCGAGCTTCCGGCACCCAACGTTTTGGGATTGCCAACGCTACCGGTACACCGAAATGTGACGCTTAGCGGAGGAGGGCATCCGAATCAGGTCGCCTTTCGTGAATTCCTTTCGCGCGGGGACGAATCCGGTTGCCGCGAGGTGATGGAACGTCATTTGGAATCAGGATGGACTCGTAGCGAGGCGATTGAAGACCTGGTCACCGATGCAATGCATGGTGTTGGGTCCGCGTGGGAAAGCAAGGTCATGGACGTCTACCAAGAACGTCGGGCCGTTGGCATCGTGATGCGATTGATTGCCGAGCTGCGTGCCGGATTGCCTCAACCGAGCGAATCCGCTCCGATCGCGATCGGAGGGTCGCCTGAGGGCGACCCGTACCAGATACCCTCGGCGATGGTCGAGCTGGCGCTTCGCGAAGTGGGCTGGAACGCGACCAACTTGGGTGCAGACCTGCCACTGACTAGTTTCCTGCAGGCGTCGCACGACTACGATCCCCAGCTGGTGTGGATGAGTATTTCGACGGTCCAAGACCCAGCGCCGTTCGTGGCCGCGCAAAACCGCTTGGCCGATGAACTGGGTGAAGACGTGCCGCTTCTGATCGGTGGCCGTGCGTTGTCCGACACCGTCCGGCCAAAGCTGAGGTACACGGCGCATTGCGACAGCTTACGTCACTTGGTCGAACTGGCCGCGATGATGCGGTTGAATCACCGGCTTTCTGATCAGCCGTAAGACGCCGCCCGCTGCTGAGCCTAGCCTTCGGAGAAGGCTGGCTACTTTGCCGCCGATCACTTGGTGATCCCGAGCCGGTTTCCGCCGCGCAGCGAATCAGTCGCCCGAATCGTAGCGGAAGCCGCGAAGGCTTTCGGCGGTGCCACCAATCAACGTCGCGCACCGCGGCGGCCGAAACTCTCCGCGAGTTCCGCCACGGTTCCGCCGTTTTGTGAGCTACCGATCGGAATAGACCATGGTGCTCTCTTCTTTCGCAACTGGTTTGCTGGACTCGGCACTTTGGACGATGGCTCGCAGTAAGTGGCGTCCTTCGTTGACCCCCTGAACCTTGACGCGATAGATCAGTTCCTCGCCATTGCGCAGTTGCGGCTTCGGAGCGAACACAATTCTGTCGCCTTGGTTTTGGAAGT
>JBCCUO010001022.1:0-1551 GCA_039196805.1 Planctomycetota bacterium
GCGGCACTCGGTCAACCCACCGAAAACACGTTGCATGACCTGAGATGGTCCGATCGTGACGCATCAGGCACCGTCGAAGATGAGGTCTGGGTACTCGAAATCAGCGGTGCCGTCCCCGCGTCGCACTTCGATGGTGGCTGGTCTGCCGCAGAAGGCTTTCGGCAACCGCCCATGTACTTCCCAGCCGGAGGAAGTACCGTTCGCGGAATTAGCAAGCCTGGGGAAGTCGTTTGGTCACGCATCTTCGTCGAAGACGATCGATTGAAAATGGATCTCGGTCGCGCGACATCGATTGAGCTGCCGCTTGAGGAAACCGAGCGTCGCTGGAACTGTACGACGCCGCAGTGGCCCATCATGCATGCGGTACTGCATGGCGTAGATCGCAATCAGATGATGGCGCGACATAAGGCAAATCACATCCAAGTGGCCTATGCAAATTCGGCTGTGGAGGCCGACGAAGCAATGTACGCCAAAGCGGTCGCGGCGGCGGAGCTCGGTATGGAAGTCTCACTTTGCGGTGTCGGTGGATGACTCAGTCAATCAGAAGGGTCTTGCTGATGTCCCCGATGCGCCCGGTCGTGCTCGGGCTGTTCGCCATCTCGATCGCTGTATCTCTCGCCTCCGCGCAAGCTTCCGCCCGGAGACCCAATATCGTTGTCATGGTCGCGGACGACCTGGGTTACGGGGACGTCGGCTACCACAATAGCCGAATCCGGACACCGAGAATCGATGCGCTCGCCGACCGAGGCATTCGGCTTGAGCAGTTCTATGTTCAGCCTGTTTGCTCACCAACGCGTGCTGCGTTGATGACCGGTCGCTATCCGATGCGTTTCGGAATGCAGGTCGGCGTGGTCCGCCCATGGGCAAACTATGGCTTGCCGACGACGGAGATCACGCTGCCGCGTTTGCTAAGAAAAGCCGGCTATTACACCGCAGCCGTCGGAAAGTGGCACTTGGGTCACGCCAGGCCGGAGTACCATCCCAACGCGCGCGGGTTCGATCATCACTACGGATGTTACAACGGTGCGATCGACTACTTCGAGCACACTCGCGACGGAGGTCTGGATTGGCATCGCAATGGTGTAGCCCTTCTAGAAGAAGGCTACGCCACGGACCTGATTGCTCAAGAAGCGTGCAGGATCATCAAGCAACACGACACATCAGACCCACTTTTCTTGTACGTCCCATTCACTGCCGTTCACACTCCACTGCAAGTCCCACAAGATGATCTGGATGCTTACTCGCATTTCAAGTTCAAGAACCGTCAGACATTTGCGGCCATGACCACGCGAATGGATCGCGGGATTGGGACGATCTTAGATCAACTCGAAGAAACGTTTGATCTCGCTGAGACGCTGATCATTTTCTGCAGCGATAACGGCGGAATCCGTAAGCTCGGTTCCAACGGACAGCTCCGCGATGGCAAGGGGAGTGTCTATGAGGGCGGAACACGCGTGCCCGCGATCGTCGTTTGGAAGGGGCATTTGCAAGCGGGTGCCGTCGTCCATTCCCCCATTCACATCATCGATTGGTTTCCGACGCTACTGAAGC
>JBCCUO010001023.1:0-1551 GCA_039196805.1 Planctomycetota bacterium
CATGCCACCGCGGAACTGCTTCGCACCTTGGTCAACCAAGCTCTAAACGTCATGCCCGACGGCGGCGACCTGACGGTGACCGGCTGGACGGCCGGCGATCACGTGGAATTGGAGTTGGCCGACACGGGAGTCGACATCGAAAACCGTAGTCGAACGCTTCCGCTGGTTGCCGCCGCGATCGGGGCCAAGCTGGATTGGCGTAATTGCCCGCAAGGAGGCGGGGCGGTCACGATCCGGTTTGCCGCCGAGTCCATGCAGCAGCGCAAAGCCGCCTAGGACGGTCGCCATGCTTGGACTGTTTCACAACACCACGATCGGCGCGCTCGAACAGACGGCCTCGTTCGCCCAAAAGCGACACGAGCTCTTGGCGGGAAACGTGGCCAACCTGGACACACCGGGCTATCGGTCTCGCGACCTCGACGTCAACCAATTTCAAGCCGCCCTGGCCGAGTCGATTGAGCAGAAAGAGGCCACCCCCGGCGTCTTGGGGATCGCTCCAACGACACGCGATGACCGGTTGAACGGACCGCGAGACGCGATGGAGACGATCGTTTTCCACGACGACAGCGACGTATCGCTGGAACACCAGGTCACCGAAATTTCCAAGAACCAGCACTTGCACAACTTGGCCATCAGCACGATGCGCAGCCAGTTTGCGCTGCTGGAAGCCGCGATCACCGAACGAGCGTAGGTTCCCCATGATCAACTCGCTTGACATCAGCACGTCTGCCTTGGTTGCCCAACGCACCCGGCTAAATACCATCTCGGGCAACATTGCCAACATCTCTTCGCTGACCGACGAGACCGGGGCTCCCAATCCTTACCAAGCCCGAAACGTGATCTTTCAAACCGACCCGGTCACCTCCGATGCTGATGGGGTCGCGGGGGTGAGAGTTTCAGAAGTCCAGGTCAGCGACGCCGAACCCAATTACCGCTATCAGCCCACCCATCCGCTGGCCATTCAAGAGGGCAAGTGGAAAGGCTACGTCGCCTACCCGAACATCGACCTGACCACGCAGATGGTCGACGCGTTGGAAGCCACCCGAGCTTACGAGGCGAATGTCGGCGTCATGGAAATCAGCAAGAACCTCGGCCGGGAAACGCTCACCATCCTGGCGTAATCACCATGAATCCGATCTCGCCGATTCAGCCGCCCCCGGCGCTACGATCACCTTTCGACGCCGCGGCAAAAGCCAAGCCCAATGCCATCGACTCGTTCGGTGAACTATTGGTGAATCAGGTCCAAGAAGTCAACACGATGCAGTTGGACGCCAATGAAATGGTGCACAGCTACTTGACCGGGGGCGACGTCAACGAAGCCGAGGCACTGACCGCCATCCAGAAAGCGGACCTGGCCTTCCGCATGATGATTCAAGTCCGCAACAAACTGGTAGAAGCCTACCGCGAAGTGCAACAAATCCAAATCTAGTCGCCCCTTCAACTGACTGTTCATCCACTTCATGTCCTTCTTCCGTGACTCAGCCGATCAGTTCCGACAAGCATTCGCGGGAATGCCGATTCAGTCCCGCGTCATCGCGGGCCTGCTGGTGG
>JBCCUO010001024.1:0-1549 GCA_039196805.1 Planctomycetota bacterium
CGGACACCGATGGCTACGCTGGTTTAAGTCCCGGTTGGGCAACATGGTCCGAGAACTGGAATCGGATCATTCCATCGTGGTGGGAAGTGGCAAGTTTGCTTGCGTCGACGCTGGTCGGAGCGTTTTGCGGTTTTCGGTTTCCACTCCCCGATATGGGGCCTGCCCTTTTTCAGTCTTTGGTCGCCGCGGTGATTTCGTTCGAGATTGTGTTTTTCAGCCTTTGGTATCTAGCTTCCCGGCGGCATAAAGGGCAACCGCTCACGGGAAAGGGGATCGCCAGACCGGGCGCTCCGGCAATCGCGACGCTTGTGATGGTCGTGGTAATCTCGGCATTGGCATTCACAGCCCTATGTTCGTTTGTAAGCCAGGGAGGATCTGGCCGGGATGACATTAGTGAGTTGACCAATGGCGATATCACGCACACAGAAGACTTTCTGCAGCGGTTCATCGATTCGGGCTATTATCCCAGCTTGGCCGTCGCCGTCGTCCGTGATGGTGACGTCGTCTACCAAGGCGCTGTTGGAGTTGAAAACCTTAAAACCCGTAAGCCAGCGACTTTCTCAACGCCATATCACGTTGCCTCGGTAACGAAGGCATTTACAGCGTCTCTGGCTGCAGTCCTGCATGAACAAGGGGTCATCGACCTGGATCAGCCAGCGGTCACGTATCTGCCAGAGAACGTCCGAATCAGCACGTCTCCCGAACTAGGAGCAACGATCACTCTGCGGCAACTCGCATCGCACACGTCTGGTTTACCAAGAGGCGTTGCAGCAGAAGTTCAGTCGATCGAAGGTCGTTACGAATTGGAACCGCGGCGACTCTACGATCTATTGGCGAATGTGGAACTGACTTCCGATCCCGGTGCTGCACGAGCTTATTCCAACCTGGGATTCGGACTGCTGGGGCATGCCCTCGAGCGAGCCGCAGACAAGCCGCTCGATCGGCTGATGAAAGAAATGATTTGCGATCCGCTGAAACTCGCTAACACTGCCATTCAGGATGATGAGAAGATTCAGCCGGCGACAGGCTACCGCAGCAAGAGCCGCGGTGGCGTGGAGACAGTCCACTCGCTCAAAGAGCGCTTGGCCGGTTCCGGCGGCTTGGTCACATCAGCCGAAGACCTCGCGAAATTCCTGATCGCCCAAATGGAACCGGGTGTGTTCAGTACTGCCGTGTTGGATCAGCTTCATACAGAGACGCCGCTCTCTGACGGCTCGGGTTCAGGTGGCGCGCTTGGCTGGAGAGTGCGTTGGCTTGAGAAGGTCGGCCCGATCCTGGAAAAGAATGGTGGCCGTAGCAACTGCAGTGCCTGGATCGGATTTTCGCCGCAACACAACGTTGCAGTCGCTATCGTCACAAATAGTGGTGGCCCAAACGTTGACCCGATCGGTCGCAAATTGTTGACGCAGTCGATTCCGGTGTTGGAAGAGAGACTCCCTGTCGACAGTGACGTTGTGAAAGCGTCTCCATTCACCGACGTCCGCTTTGAAGAAGAGCAGGTGGTCGTCGTCTTCAATGGTCAGGCGTACCGATGGCTGGAGGTTGATGA
>JBCCUO010001025.1:0-1545 GCA_039196805.1 Planctomycetota bacterium
CTTGCCATCTGGTTCACCCGCCGGACCAGCGGTCTTGAGGTCAGCGATACTCACAACGGATTTCGTGTCTTTTCGCGCCGGGCGGCGATGAGCATCCGCATCCGGCAACCGCGAATGGCTCACGCGTCAGAGATTTTGGATCAAATCGCCGCGAAGAAACTTCGCTATACGGAAAAGCCGGTGACGATTTGCTACACGCCCGCGACACTTGCCAAAGGCCAGAAAACGTCGGATGCCATCCGAGTGTCCGGTCAGCTCTTGGCTGGGAGGATTTGGAAATGAATCCGTTCCAATGGCTCACCACGCCGGTCTTGCTGGGTCTCGTTGCGCTCGAATTGCGAGCCTACATCAAGAACCGGCAAGCCATCCACATGCTGAGGATGTCGATCTGGTTGATCGGACTGGGGCTGATTCTGTTGCCCGGGGCTGCGTCCATCGTTGCGAAATTGCTTGGCATCGGGCGTGGTACCGACTTGGTGCTGTACGCCTTCATGCTATTTAGCACTGGCGGAATGTTCTATCTGTATGGTCGGAATCTTCTGCTGCGTCGCGACGTTGTTGAATTGGCGCGGCGAGACGCGCTGCGAGGGGCGACACCAGGCGAAAGTTTGCCGAGCGACGCGGGGCATCCACTCGCCAGTCCCCGGGATGATGGAGGCGGTCCGTGACTCTTCCGTCCGTGACGCTTGTCATTCCAGGGCGAAACTGCGCATCGACGTTGGATCGATGCCTGTCGTCGGTTGTGCCACTGAAAAGTAGCGGACAACTCGAAGAGATCATTTTTGTTGATGACGGATCCACCGATGCGACGGCGGAGATTGCAGCCCGTTATCCGGTACGCGTCATTCGAGGGACTGGTCAGGGGCCAGGTTCGGCCCGTAATTTGGGCTGGCAAGCCGCCGAAAGTGAACTGATCTGGTTCATCGACAGTGACTGTGTCGCTGAGCCCGATGCGCTGAAAAAGTTGCTGCCCCACATGACCGATCCCGAAGTCGCCGGGGTGGGAGGCAGCTATTCCAATCTCTATCCAGACTCGCTGATCGCGACGCTCATTCACGAAGAGATTTTGGCCAGGCATCGTCGGATGCCACAGAGCGTGAACTTCCTCGCGACGTTCAACGTCATCTACCGACGCTACGTGTTGCAGTACGTGGATGGTTTTGACGAATCTTTAAAGCTTGCCCAGGATGCAGAACTCGCTTACCGGATCATCGCAGCAGGCCATCGCCTACGGTTCGAATTCGAGTCCCGTGTCGGTCATCATCACCCGAGGAGTTTTTGGCGATACCTACGAACGCAGTGCCGCCAGGGCTCCTATCGCATGAAGCTGTATCGCAGCCATCCGTCGATGGTGTCGGGTGATTCGTATGCGGGCTTGATTGACTAGCTGCGGCCCCCGTTGGCGGCGCTGCCGCTTGCCGGGCGGCTCACGGCCGTGCAGACGACGTCGCCGTCCGAAAGGGTGAGGTCCGCCTGCCAATCGCCGAAGGTTCCGAGAGAGCGCGGTGCGCGGCGTTTCAGGGTCTCGATGCGTGCGTTGAGGGC
>JBCCUO010001026.1:0-1543 GCA_039196805.1 Planctomycetota bacterium
CGAATGTTTACTCTGTCACTCATTGTTGGCGTGGTTAATGATCCCTTCGCGTTCAGCGGTGGGGGTTATGCGGGAATTGCGGACAACGTCAAACGGATCGAGATCGGTTGATCCAGCAGCGGTCACCAGGGCGATGAACCCCATGTGGTGCCAGGTAGGCGGTCAGCGACAAATCAGCAAGGAAGCTGAAAATGAACATTAAGCGTCGAGAATTCTTGGGACTCTTCTCTGCGGCTGCCGCCGCGACGGTGGGGAGTCGCCTGTATGGACAACAGCCTCAGTTCGCAGAACCGGTTCACCGCGTGGCCAACGCGTCTGCACGACCGGCTCCAGATCTGACGACGCAACATCCCCTGGACCGCGGCTTGGCGATCGCCGAAAGCGCGCTGAAGAAGAGCCAGCAAACGATCGAAGACTACACGGCTTTGCTGGTCAAACGTGAACGAGTGGGAGGGACTTTGGGCGAACATGAATACATGGTCGTCAAGGTTCGCAACCGCAAAGTCGTTGGAGGCAAGATCACGCAGCCGCTGAGCGTCTATCTGGCCTTCGTCAAACCGACCAGCGTGAAAGGTCGCGAAGTGATCTATGTCGAAGGTCAGAACAAGGGCAACATCGTCGCTCACGAAGGTGGATTGAGAGGGCGTTTCCTACCGACCATGAATTTGCCCCCCGACGGCATGTTGGCGATGCGTGGTCAACGCTACCCGATGACCGAGATCGGGGTGGAAAACCTGATCGTCAAGTTGATCGAACGAGGGCAAAAAGCACGTCGCTATCCAGACGTGCAGTGCGAGTTCCGCAAGAACGCGCGCGTTCGTGATCGCGTCTGCACGGTGCTGCAAGTCACGCAACCGACAAGGCGACCTGAGCTGGATTTCTATCAGGCTCAGATTTTCATCGACGACGAACTGAACTTGCCGATTCGCTACGTCGCCTACGACTGGCCGACGCAGCCCGGGGCACCTCTGCAAGTGATCGAAGAATACAACTACTTGAACCTGAAGCTGAACGTCGGCTTGACGGATGCCGACTTTGACCCTCGTAACTCAGCTTACAACTTCTACAGCTAATCGCGATCCGAGCCGTCAGTTTGCTTGCGTCAACTCAGTCGCAACCTGAAGCTTCAGTTGAAGCTTCGGGTCAAGATTGCTTCGCAAGTGGTGCTGTCCAGCCAAGCGAGGGCGGGGCAGATACCGTGATGCTTCAGGGCCGCGGCAACTCGATCCGATCAGCTGTTCGCACGTAACCCGCGCCGCCCATCCGGCCGATCGTGCCTAACTTGGTCTCGTCCAGTCGTCCACTGTCACGAATCAGTCGATCGTCGACTTCGATCCAGACGATTCGCCCGATCACCAGGTTGGCACCACCGGGGCCAGTGCCTAGCTGGATCGACTGCATCAACTCGCATTCAAAATGGGCTTCGGCGGCGGCCACGCGCGGCACATCAACTTGCCGACAAGCAGCCGCCTGCAACTCGGCCAGCTCGAATTCGTCCACATCGGGCTTCACGGTCTTTGCTGTCAGATTCATCGCTTGCAAC
>JBCCUO010001027.1:0-1543 GCA_039196805.1 Planctomycetota bacterium
ACCGCAGTGCTGAGCACGAGCACGGGACTGGTGAAAATTCAGATCACCTAAGCAGCACTCTCTCGTCAGCGTCCGGTTGCCCCAACAGCCGGAACCGGTTGCTAGCGCACGGCGGCTGATGGGAGCACACTTCGCTCATTGAATTGGACTTCGCCGCGATAGGGCATGTCACTTTGCTTGCCGCGCGGTGTCAGCATCGCTTGGTAAACCCGGTAGTCGATCGTCTGATCGATGAAGCGGACGGAACCGTCGGCGAATGCCATGTTGACGCCTTCAGAATGAGCGGACGACGGCCGCGCCAAGTCGTGGGCGTTCTTGGGTGTCATCTCCAAGTCGAGCAGGCTTTCGTCGTTGTCGACGCCATTGATCCAATGCACCGCGGCAACAATCGATGCGTCTTCGGATCGCTCGGGATCTTCGCGGTGCCACACCATGCCGGTCGTATAGCGACTGGACCAGGGATATCGAACCATGTCTTGTTCCGACTGGATCACCAAGTCGTCCGCGTCGATGAATCCCGCTCGGTGCCAGGGCATCGCTTGCAGACTTTCGCTAAACAGTGCGGTGTGGCCTTGCCCATCGATGAAGTCATTCAGCGTAACGTTTGGCCCCAAGCTAACCGGCTGACCATCGCGGCCCAGGCCGGCGAACTTGTTGTTGAACACGCCGTTGGCCACTGCCATCGTGCGGGCAAAGTCCAGCGTGATCGACTCACCCTGTCGGCTGTAACTGGATGGCGATCTTCCCAGTGAGCTAGGGCTGTGCAGTCCGTTATTGGCGATGTAGCTGTTCCGACCGTGGTCACCGACAAGGTTCGGTGAGGAAGGGCACTGAAACAAGGACAAATTGGGAGCAGCCGCAACAGTGAATCCGTTCCCTGCGAATCCCGTGCTGAGTGGAGACTCACGGCTGCCTCCTGTGACAACCGGAAACTTGTCCCGTGTCCAGACTTCATAGGTCGGCATAGCGTCTAGTATGGGAAGCAGTGCGATGGCCCACGGGCCGATCTTGCGATGAGACTTCAGGCTGGAACCAATGGCCTCCGGATCCGTTGGATCAGTCGGTGATTCGCCCGCCAAATAGGTTCCAAACTCCATGGCGTATCCGGGAAACTGACCCTTGCTGTTTTGGTACTGGATGGCCGCGAGCGCGAGTTGCTTAAGGTTGTTTTGGCAGAACGCGCTTTGAGAGGGTCTGCCGTTAATGTTCACCGCCGGGACCAGCAACCCCAGCAGAATGCCCACGCAGGCGATCAACACGCAGACCTCGACGCGGGTGAGCCCGCGAGACTGAGTCCTCGACATCACGAAGCCCCCAAAGCTTGAGAAGAGTGAAGAGAAGAGGCACCCGGCGGGGTGCTCTCATCTCCTCGCAGTTCCCGAAACGGCAATCAAATCAAAGAGATGGCTGAAGACGAGGAACGAGTCTTCGGGGAGGGTTCACGGCTGTCTGGGCCTACAACGAATGCACAACGCCCCCCCTCGCTTAACTCGCTTTGGCTCGTTTCGCGACCCTCCCGGAGGGAGGGAGGGAGGGAGGGTCA
>JBCCUO010001028.1:0-1538 GCA_039196805.1 Planctomycetota bacterium
CCTCGGTGTTGGCGATGTCGACTTTGGACCCGGTCGCGTTTTGCAGGGTGTGTACCGTGGCGTACTCCGCAATCGGGCCCAAGCCCCAACCCAACAACATCACGATCGCGATGATGACGATCAATCGAGTGATCACAAACTTCCAGCGGATCATGCCACGTCCTTCTTCTGTGAGTCGCGAAGTTGACGGAGCAGGTAGCTCAACGCTTCGTCCACCTGCGGCGAATCACCTTCGCTCGAGTCGGCGCCGGAGCGAGTGCCGTCGTGTGGGTCGGCACCAGCGATTTGGTCGGAAGTCGCCACGGGTTCCGTCTCCTGCATTCGGATCACATCAATTCGCGTCTCGACCGAGATCTGCGATGATGGGTCGACGGGCCCGTGAGCGGCATCCACCCTGGGTCGGTACAGTGAATCGGCAGGACGGGTCGCGTCCGCTGGTTCGTTCGTCGAACGAGGGGATTCTGAGTGCCCGATGAGTGGTTGAAAGTCGGCCTCGGTGAGCACCGAAGTGGGATCGTGGTTGGCCGCCGGACGATGATCCATGGGCCGCGCCGTAGCAGCCGCTGACTTGGACGATGACGCGGCGACGGAGTCGTGTTGCGAATCAACGACGACGATCTGATGGGGGGACGGCTTGCGGCCGCCGTGGTCCAAATCTTGAGTCCTAGGTTCAGCGGACTTGGCTGCGGCATCCGCGGGTCGGAACAGCCGAAAAAACGGATAGCTGACCAGGAACACCGGAATCAGTGCGACCAATCCGATGGTGAGGCTGCCAACGACCACGGTGTTGTTCAGGTCAGTCCAAGGCATCAGTGGCAAGTTCCATGCCTGCGAGAGCCGAAGACTGATCTCCGGTTGCTCCAAGATCATGGTGCCCAGTCGGTGCGATATCGGATCAAGTCGCGTCGCGGCGAACGTCGTTGCCACGGCAGTGAGCCCAGCCATGGCGTGATTCAGCTTCAATGAGACAACAAGAATGACCAACAGGATGGTCAGCAGATTCCCATGGGGAATCAGTCCCAGCAGGATCCCGAACGCCAACCCCCAGGCCAGCTGGCTGGGATGGCGGCGACCCGCGATTGCTTTTTTTAGGCTCAACAGCTGCTTGAGCGTCCAGATGATCATGCTGTGCGTCTCCATCCGCACGAGTTCCGACGACGGTAGCCCGCACATCGTTGATCGGCCGTCCTGATCGGATCATTCAGTACAATCCGCAGCGTTTACCAAGATAGAGCAGATTTGATCCCCGCTCGCATGTCTGCTAGCTGGGCCGTGCGTCCGAGCCGATCCCAACCCGACGCGTCAGTTTTGAAGTTGCGCTTTTTGGAAATCATCCTCCGTCATGCGGGAGGTTCGGACGCAGACCAACGCTGCGCGTCGGCGCCCGCGGCCGGGGACGGCTCGGGAAAGACCCGCACCGGCCCTCAGAGGCCAGGGCTTTTAACATGTATCTCTCCGGGCAAGGAGGAGCTTCGCAGTCGATACATGCGTTCCTTTCTTGCACCGTTTTCGGGGAGGTTTTGGTTTTTGGGGTCCAC
>JBCCUO010001029.1:0-1538 GCA_039196805.1 Planctomycetota bacterium
CGAGTGGGATCAGGCGACCGACGCCGTCACGGGACTTCGGTTGCAGCGATACTTTGGCAACCAGATGCTGGACTTGCATGCCAACCTGCAAGTCAACGACTTCTTTCAGGAGACTGAGCAGCTACCGAGCTTGGAACACTACTGGCTTGGCGGAGCTCTGGGCAATTGGCTTTCGTATTCCAGCCACAGCAAGATCGCCTATTCGCGACTGCGTGTGGCCGACGCACCGGTCAATCCGGTCGAAGCAGCCAAGTTCACGACGCTGCCGGGTGAAGTGGAAAGCCGTGGTGTGGTGGCAACCACACAGCAGCGTCTCGATCTGCCGTTGCAGCTTGGGCCGCTGAAGGTCGTTCCGAACGTTTCTGGCGCCGCGGAACACTATGGAGAGGCAGCGGACGGAGACCAGCTGACTCGATTGACCGGTCAGGCGGGCGTCGGCATGAGTTTGATGATGTGGCGCATCGACCCCACGATCGAGAGCAGTCTGCTGAACATTCGCGGTCTGGCCCATAAGGCGGAGTGGTCGGCGGACTATTTCTACGCGGACAGCGATACCAACCTGGATGAGTTGCCGCTGTACGATCCGCTGGACGACAACGCACAGGAACAGTTCCGACGGCGATTCACCTTCGACACCTTTGGAGGTGCCTTGCCAGCTCAATTCGACCCGCGAACCTATTCCTTTCGCCATGGACTGCAGCGATTGGTGACCAATCCCAGCGATGTGGTCGCTGATGACCTTCAGCAGTTTCGTCTGGGGCTGAACCAACGGTTTCAAACCAAGCGCGGACTTCCCGGGCGGGAACGGATCGTCGATCTCTTCCGACTGGATCTGGATACGATCCTATTCCCCAACGCGGACGACAACTTTGGCGAGACGGTCGGGCCGACCCTCTATGACGCTAGCTTCCATGTCGGCGACCGAGTGACGCTCTTGAGCGACGGCTACTTCGATTGGTTCGACAACGGGTTGCGATCGATCAGCGCAGGCGTTCGCAGCAGTCGGCCGGGCGTCGGTGACTTCTACGTCGGATTCCTTTCGCTGGAAGGCCCGATCAGCAGCAACGTGGTGCGTACATCAGCCGATTATCGGCTGAACGAGAAGTGGTTGGCCTCGGCTTCGATGACGTATGATTTCGGGAACGTGGGCAATGTCGGACAGTCGTATGGCTTGATGCGAATTGGGGAATCATTCTTGTTCCGTGTGGAGGTCAACGTGGACAGCGGCCGGGACAACACCGGATTCAAATTCCTGTTGGAGCCACGGTTTTTCCCTTCTCAGCGACGTGGCCGAATCGGTGGCCAGTTGATTCCTCCGCCAGGCGCCGAGGGACTGGAGTGAGCGGCCCGGTACGTCGATGGTCGAGCAAGTTTGGCGTCGCCATCGCGGGCATGGCTTGGGCGTTTCGAACGCAATCGAGTTTCTACATTCACTTGCCGGTTGCTGTTTGCGTGATCGTTGCCGCGATCCTGTCTGGGATTGATGCGTTGCGGGTCGCGGTCTTGGTCGCGGCCATCGGACTGGTGCTGACGGCGGA
>JBCCUO010001030.1:0-1537 GCA_039196805.1 Planctomycetota bacterium
ACTACTCTGCGGTGTCGATCACCAGTGTCACCGGCCCATCGTTGACAAGAGCTACCTTCATGTCCGCTCCGAATTCGCCCCATTGGACGGGCACGCCAAGCTGCTTCAAGTGATTCCCAAACAATTGGTACAGAGGGTCGGCAATTTCGGGATGGGCCGCCGCAGTGAAGGCTGGGCGACGTCCTTTCCTGCAGTCTCCCAGCAGCGTGAATTGACTGACGACCAGTGCCGAGCCGCCAACGTCAACCACCGATCGGTTCATCTTGCCCTGGTCGTCTTCGAAGATCCGCAGGCCGGCAGCCTTTTCCGCAAGCCAGCGGGCTTCGTTTTCGGTATCGCCCTGCCCTACCCCGACCAGAATCATCAGTCCTTGGTCGATCGATCCGATGACCTGATGGTTGACTTCCACGCTGGCCTGCAGCACACGCTGAATCACTAGTCGCACAATTCGTTTCCGGGAACGGGATGGGGTGGGGGTGGTGGTCAATCAGGGCGAAGGATTCGGGCGATGGCCTGAATCGCTCGACATTCGTCGCGGCAGAGCGGATACTGGATCAGACGGGCACGCGTGATAGACAATGCCATAAGGTAGCGTCCGCTGTTGCTTCCCCTATTGGTCATCACTGCGAAGCATGTCGTATCTCTTTGCGTGTCCTCACTGCGATCTTCAAACTCAAGTGGACCCACAGTACAGCGGGCACTCGGGAACGTGCATCGAGTGCGGGGAGCCAATCCGCGTTCCCGATTTCGCACCGGCGCAGCGACAGCCGGACCTTGCGAAGTCGGTGACATCTTCGCTGTCTTCCTTTCGAGCCGCTCCCATCGTTGCCGCTCTGGTGGCCGTCATCATCCTGTTTACGCTGGCCAACGCGGTCGTTCGTTACGGCGGCGACGCTGTCCAGAAGATGCAGCTCAATCGAGAACGTGTGGCATCGATTCGCAATCTGGAGAAGATCGCAGCGGCGCTGAACGCCTAGGCTAGTGATCATGGAACCTACCCGCCACCAGTGACCGCAAACCCGGTCCATTCCTGGCGGGTGCTGATCCTGCCGTATCTGGCCGAAGACGAACTCTACTCCGAGTTTGCGATGGATCGAAGTTGGAATCACCCCGAGAACGTTGACGTTTCGTACCAATCCCCTGCTGTCTTCCGCCATCCGACGTTCGCTGGAAACTATCGGACCTTGTCGGCCTATTACTTGGTCACCGGCCCGAACACCTTGTTTCCGCCTGAGGGTCCACTGGGACCGGCGGACGTGGGTGATAGTCCTGGCAAAACGGTGTTGGTCGTCGAAGGCGTGCCAACAGCCAATTCGGGACAATGGACCGAGCCAATCGATCTGGATTTCACGCAGATGAAGGGGCAGGTCAACAGCGGATTTAGCGGCGAGCCGGGCGGCTTGCTTGAGGATGGGGCAGCGCTCGTGACGGTCGATGGTGTGGGCCACTTCGCAAGCGAGAAGATGCCCCCGGCAACGTTCCGAGCCCTGGTGACACCCAACGGAGGCGAGCGGTTGCCGGATGACGTGTTCGATTG
>JBCCUO010001031.1:0-1532 GCA_039196805.1 Planctomycetota bacterium
CGGATCCCCGCGAAGGGGCGACAGGGGCGGGCACTGACAGAGAATTAGGAGTCGAGCGAGGAAGGGCGACAGAAAGATGGGGGGCCAGAAAAATGGAAGAGGGTTGGGAGTTGGGGATAGGGGAAGAGGAACTGACGGGAAACTGGGAGCGGCGTGTTGGGAAGGGGGAGAAAAGGAGTTGGTAGCACGTGCCGTGGAGAAACAGTTCTTCTATTCGCTAAAAGCTACAAGCTGACCGCTAGCGGCTGACAGCTACTCTCCAACGATCGACTCGGTCGCCGTGAATTCTCCGAATACCGGCAGGTGCGGACTGATCATTTCCGCTTCGGCGTTGCTGAGGTTGTGTATGCGCAGAAAGTTGTAGACGCCACCCCGCCCTAGGTATTCGCGAGTCGGCCGCGAGTCGACGACCAGATTGCTGGTCTGATGTCGATTGAAGATATCCGTTGCCGTGCTGCGAACAGCGACCTGCATCGCCTCCGATGCAAGTGTCGGCAACAGGTACGTGTCGTCGGCTTGCAGCAACCCAGCCAAGATCACATCGTCTTCCCCTCGTCCATCATGCACGACGGAATGGATCATCGACTTCAAGATCGCGACTTCGCGAGCGGCGTGGGTCAAGTCCAATCGCAAGTTGACGACCGTGAACGTGAACGCTCGCGACGGATCGGGCTGAGCCGCTCGGAACCAGGCCACCAATGGATCGTGCGTCATCTGTTGCGCCGGATCCGCGAGTGTGTAGGTTTGGGTACGGTCGACGACAATCCGCGATGTATCAAAGAGGATCGCCAGTTGCTCCTGTCGATCTTTCGGTCCGTCCGACGGCCCCATCACATAGTCGTAGCGTCGTCGATTTAGGTCGCCCTGGTGAACCACGCTGCTGTTTAAGTGATCGATCAGGCGTGGAACCAAGTCCCGTTCGATCGAACTGACTTGCTGGATCGCAACCAAATCAAACTGCTGGATCAGTCGCACCAGGTACCGCCGTGCCACGTCGTTGCTGAGTTTGCTGGGCGTCAGACCTCCCATCGCCCAAGACGCAATGCGAAGGGGCGCGTGCCTGCCGGGTGCGGGATCAATCGCGAGCTTGGCGCTGACTCGATTGGACGGGTTGACCGCCTCGGGCAATCTCAGCGCTGACAACATCGGGTCGTTGCTTGGCGCGGTCTTCGTTGACCCCGTCGCGTTCCCGGGTGAAGGCGTGAGCGGCGATGGTCGTTCGCCGGGTCGCAACGTGATGGAGTCCAGCGATGTGTTGGCATCAATCGAAGGACTCTGCAGCATTCGATCGTCAGTCAGAGCCAGGCTGTCATTCTGCTTGGAATGAATTTGAAGGTGGTCCAAGCCTTCGATGCGGAAGTGCTGAAAGAAGTACCAGCCTCCACCCACCAAGCCCAACACCAGCACGGCGGTGAAAATAGGATTGCGGCCTTGACCTTCAAACATGAAACGAATCCGTAGGGATGGGGAACTCACCATCCTTCGGTATCGAACGTCGATGTCGGGCGACTTGTTCGATTGCTCCCGCTGCC
>JBCCUO010001032.1:0-1528 GCA_039196805.1 Planctomycetota bacterium
GATCGATGGCTTGATGGTTTGGCGGTTGCTCGGCCTGATTGATCCCTCTGACGACCTCTTCCATTGCGTCGGCGATGCGCTCCGACAACGAGTTGGTTTAGAAGCGGCCGAACGGAGCGACTCGAATGGCTAACAAGCGAAGACGGTTGATCCTTCTGTTGATGGGAATGGTGACGTCGGGCGTGCTCGCATACTCGAGAGTGAACCGTTTAACTGTATCGCGTGAAAGCACCGACCATTCCGAAGAGCCTACGGTTGCATCGATCGGTGCCCTCGGTCGCTTGGAACCAGCCAGTCGCATTCGACGAGTTGCACCGTGGACGGAGTCACGATCGGCCGCAATCATTCAGATGCACGTGAAGGAACAGCAGTACGTCGAGGCTGGGCAGGTTCTAGCAACGTTCGACAACCATGATCGACTTGTCGCCGGAGTTGACGTGGCGAGGGCCAATGTTGAGACAGCACAGGCCAATCTCAAACGGAACTTGGCCGGCGCTGACCCCAACTCGATCAAAGCGAAATGCGCTGAGCTCGATGCCGCAAAGTCTCGTTGGCAAATGCTCATGGCAAAACATGCTCGTTCGAAGCGTCTTCAATTCTCGAAAGCCGTTTCCGCAGAGGAATACGATAGGGCGAAATGGGAGCTTGAAGATGCGTCGCTATCAGTGGAGCGTTTGACCGCCGAGTTGCTTGCGCTGCGGACTGTTCGTGAGGTTGACACTGACTTATTGAAGGCCGAGGTTCAGGCGGCTGAAGCCGAACTTGTACGGCGGAAGAAACAACTGTGCGCATCGCAAGTCCTTGCGCCAATCAACGGCGTCGTGCTTCGAATTCATGCCCGCGAGGGTGAGGCCGTGGGTGTTGAGGGGATTCTCGAGTTGGCAGACACAAGCGTGATGCAAGCGGTCGCCGAAGTCTTCGAGGCGGACGCCGGTCGCATCCAAGTTGGCATGCCCGCAAAGATGACAATCGTGTCAAGCGGCTACCAGTTCACAGGAGCGGTCGTGAGCCTAGGGAGCGTCGTCGGACGTCAAGCAACTCTTTCCATCGACCCGGTGAGAAACGTCGATTCACGCGTGGTGGAGGTTCGAATCGCAATCGAACCTTCCAGTGTCGCCAGGCTGGCGAGACTATCCAACGCACGCGTCGAAGTCGTCATCGAACCGACCAGTAAAGCCCGCTTCGCCGTTGATGGCCTGCACCAACGTGGACATGCAGGGGGACGCGGATGATTCGGCTTCCTGCAAGTCTCCGTGTCGCGTGGCTTCAGGTTAGTCATAACAAGACCAAGCTGTTCGTCGCCGCTTCGGGTGTTACCGTGGCCGTGATGCTGATGCTCGTCCAGCTGGGAATTCGCCGTGGGGCAATCGACAGTAGTATTGCTGTGGCGAAACGAATTACTGCTGACCTCGTTGTCGTCAGCCCTCGAACCAAAACCATCTTCAAGCCGTCATCGATTCCCCGCAGCTTGCTCTACCGCGCGCTAGGGCACCCGGATGTGGAGCGTATTAATCCACTCTACTTCGGC
>JBCCUO010001033.1:0-1527 GCA_039196805.1 Planctomycetota bacterium
AACGTCGTCGGTGTCCAGCTGACGCATCTGGTCCACGAAACCAAGGATGCTGCTCAGCTGAGGCCCGAGGGTTTCGACTTCGGCGTCGGTCAACTGAAGCCGGGCCAAGAGGGCCAACTTCTGGACTTCATCGCTGTTGAGTGACATCGGGCCGGCTATTTCGACTCGGCACCGCTAACGTCGAACGGCTTGACCCTGACGGTCTTCCGCACGGCCCCACTTCGGATGCACTGGACGCAGACCCGCATCGTAATGTTCTCGCCCTCAGGTGTCGTGACGTGAACACGCTGCAGGTTGGGGACGAACTTTCGACGGGTCAAACCGGTGATCTTGGTACCGACTCCGCCCAGATACTTCGCTTTACCGCGGGTCTCGATGCGGTTGCCCATCTGGACCTTCTTACCGCAAACCTGACATTGTCGCGCCATTCCTCAATCTCCCATCACCGCCATCAACCGTATGCCAGTCAGCAATCTGGCCCGAAAATCGAATGCAAACGCATCGATCGGGACGACGGCAGGCGTGTTTCTCTTCATCGTGTGTGTGATTATCTCGACCGGATTCACGGGCCACGCTGGCGTGCAATCGGCACGCCGCGATCACTTCGGCATCGGTTCCGAAATCGAGCAAGTCCGGGAATATACAAGCCAGGGCGATTCGCGTACAGCAGGAAAGTAGCTGTCACCTTGGGGGCGACAAGGCGGCACGAGGGCGTACCGGCGCCGAGGCAGAACGTTTGGCAGGCTCACCGATCTTCAGCCACTACCTGCAGGGCTTTGACGAAACTTGAGCCAATTTGCCTTAAGTCATACCAATGATTGGTCGATCAACCCAAAGGACGACGTAATCGCTACAGACCCCCGTGGCCGTCACCCCCCCGAACGGACCTCCCTCATGAATCATCACCTCGGATTGGTGCTGGCTGCCCTGGCATGCCTGATCGGCACCGGATGCTCATCGATTCAGATCCCGGTTTTCATGCCGCCAAACAACGATCGCTACCAACCCGTTGGCGGCCAGGTCGCGTTGGACTCGGATGCCTCGCTGGCCCGCTACCAAAAGGTCCGTGAAGCCAAAGAACGAGGCGCAATCGTCCTGGAGGTGGTCGGCGACGAAACTCCGTTCCGCGTTCTCCCGCTTCCTCCCGAGGGCCGAAGTGTATTCGTCAGCACGCTGCTCAAGCAGACGGGCGTGCAGCAAAAACTCGGCGGCATCGAAGCGACCCTCTACCGCAACACCTCCGACAGCCTGTCGGGAGTCCGCATGGAGGTCACCATGTCAGAGACCAAAGACGAGGTGATGCCGGAAACCGATTACGCACTGCAACCAGGCGACCGGCTGCAAGTCCGCGAATCTCAGTTCTCGCCCCTGAAAATGCTGATGGATACGGCTTTTTAGCTGTTAGCTGTTAGCTGTTAGCTGTTAGCTGTTAGGGAACGGCGGCCGACATCAGCCGCAACGCGCAAGCGTGTCGGGTTCTTCGGAACATCCGGGTTCATCCAATCATCGGCAATACCCGGCGGGGGG
>JBCCUO010001034.1:0-1527 GCA_039196805.1 Planctomycetota bacterium
CCGAGGTGATCGTGATCACCAACACCAGCGATCACGTCATCAACCGTGTGACGGCTGACATCAATGGCCAGTACTTCCTGTATCGTGACTCGCCGTTGAAAATTGGCGAACGGTTGGTTGTGCCGCAGCGAATCTTCAAAACGAAGAGCAACCAGATCTACGACCCAAAAAAGTACCCGGTCAAAGACGTCACCGTCACCGGTCAGCTACCCAGCGGCGCTCGCGGCGTGACCGAAGTCAAGTTTGACGACTAACTCCGACAAGAGTGTTTGCGGTGGACAATGCGAAGATCGCCGACGTCTTCGATGAGATGGCCGAGTTGCTGACGTTTCGCGGTGAGAATCCGTTTCGGATTCGCGCCTACCAGAACGGTGCCAAGGCGATCCGCGAATTGGATGAGTCGGTAGAGAGCATCTTGGCCGACACATCGCGAAACCTTGCTGACGTTCCCGGGATCGGAAAGACCCTGGTCGAAAAGTGTCAGATGCTGGTCGACACTGGCTCGCTGCCGCAGCTTCAAAAGCTACGGGACGCGGTCCCCGAAGTCGTGATTCTGATGGCCCGCATTCCAGGCTTGGGTGCGAAGAAAGCGGTCAAGCTGCAAAGAGAACTGGAGCTTGAAACTCTGGATGATCTGCGCGACGCCTGTCAGCGCGGCGAAGTCGGAAAGTTAAAGGGTTTTGGACAAAAGACAGCCGATGCGATCCTGGAAGGTCTTGCCATCGCCCAGCAAGCGTCAGAGCGAGTGTATTGGGCCACCGGCGACGAGATCGCCGCTGCTATCCAGGATCATATGCAGCAATGCGACGCAGTCACCAAGATGCAGTGGGCCGGCAGCTATCGACGAGGACGTGAAACGGTTGGCGACCTTGATCTCTTGGCCATCGCGACGGATCGGGACGCCGCGATGAGTCACTTGGAATCCTATCCCGAGCGGACGCAAACGATCGGCCGTGGGGAGACGAAGATTTCGATTCGGGTGGGCAAGGCGTTTCAAGTCGACATGCGGCTGGTGGAACCCAATCAATTCGGTGCCGCGCTGCAGTACTTCACCGGTTCACAGGCTCACAACATCCACACCCGCAAGATCGCAAAGGCGAAAGGGCTGAAGATCAACGAATACGGCGTCTTTCGAGTCGAAGACGACCAGTCCGTCGCGGGAAGCAGCGAGGAGGAGGTTTACGCCGCGATCGGGCTACCTTGGATTGCACCGGAGCTACGGGAAGACCGGCACGAATTCGAGTGGGCCGAAGCCAACCAGTTGCCTGACCTGGTCGACACCAAGGACCTTCGGGGCGACTTGCACATGCACACCACCGCCACCGACGGACAGGCCAGCCTTCGCGAGATGGCGGATGCTGCCGTGCAGCGAGGCCTCAAGTACATCGCCATCACCGACCACAGCAAACGCGTGACGATGGCTTCTGGTTTGGATGCCAAGCGACTGCGGGCACAGTGGAAACAGATCGACAAGTTGCGTGGAGACTACGGCGGGAGGTTGGCCATCCTGAAGGGGATCGAGTGCGA
>JBCCUO010001035.1:0-1527 GCA_039196805.1 Planctomycetota bacterium
ATCGAAACGCCACCGAGAGCATTTCTAGACCAGAATCAGCTTCTGGCGATCGCAACGAAGCGGCGGTCGCCAGCAGGGTTCGGTGGGAATCGGGTCCGACCCAGCAGTCCTGGTCCGCAAAACTGATCAATCGGCATTCCCAGCGAGCCAAGGTTTCCAGCGAAAGCCGGACGGAGTCTCGTTCAACCAGAGTCGAAAGCGGGTAACCACCCTTTCGAATCGGCACCGGGTCACGGTCCGAGGCATCAGGTTTCGCGGCCGCAATCCACTGTCGCAGCCGTCTTCGATCGGGCCCACTGGGCAGCGGGCTGTGAAGGAACGCGTCGGCGCGACGGATGCAGTGCCAAGAGTCGGCCGGCATCGCGACGCCAAACTCGTTGCCCAGCTGCTCAACCGCGGCCGCCACCGATTGATTGAAGGAAAGGATTGCTTGCCGCATGCGGTCGGCGGCATCGACCAGTTCCTGTCGATCAACCATGGCCCCCTGGGCGTCCAACAGCGTTCGTTCGCTTGATTCCGCTTTGGCAAACAAATCCTCCGGAGGGCTGACCATGCCGTCGGCGGCGACCGGAATCGCTTCTCTTTGGAAACAGACCCAGGCCCAGAGTCGAGAACGTGCGACGGCAACCAATTGCTGCAGTCGGTCCGCCGCCAGAACCTGAGCATCCGCCCCTGACTGTCGACGAACGCGAACGTGGTCGGACCACGCGGAGCGAATCCCGCCGAGTGGTTCGATCAGGCTCTGCACTTCGGGCAAAGTCGCTTCGTCCGTGATCGCTTGTCGGATCGCAACCAGCTGAGACACCGCTTCGTTCAGGCGCTGTACGGCTGGTGCCTCACGCGATCGGCCGGGCGTTGACTCTGCCTGGGCGACCGAAGCATTCGGTTGCTTCAGTGGCTGAAGGATCGCATCGCAAACCGCCCATCGATTCAAGTCACGCCAAAGGTGCGGCACCAAGCCAACGGGAGTGAGCTGGCCCGTCCTGCGGGCATCCTCCAAGGCATCACGCAAATCCCAGAAGCTGGGCTGCCCGGCCGCAGACGCGGACGCGGCAACGCCACTCGATGCATCGGACGCTCCATCATCGGTGTTCGTCGCTGCATCCGTATCCGCTGGCGTTTCCGCGTCGTCGACGTCACCCGTGTCCGTGCTTCCGTTCGCTTCCTGCAGAGGACTGAAGCGAACGTTTCGGATTTCCAACGTGCCGTTTTGGGTGATCGACTCTTCGACATTTGATGCGGCCCCTTCTGGTGCCGCATCCTCATCAGATGCATCCTGCTGTTCCTCAACGGGCGGACCATCGTCCCAAGCCAACCAGACGTCTGCCGCTGCGTCTGCGGAGTCGAGACGACCGTCGCCACCTCGCATCAGGACGGGTCGCGGTGCCAGTCCAGGGTCGCGGGGCAGACGCTGATAGCGGGCCGCGAGAAAGTTGACCCATTCCTGAAGATCGATCCGGTCGTCGCCGGCGTCACGGTCCAAGTTGGCTTGACCACTGATTCCATCCCACAGGCTCTTGATCGCGA
>JBCCUO010001036.1:0-1526 GCA_039196805.1 Planctomycetota bacterium
GCAGAGTCGGCGACCGACCAGGGTGAGATGATCAGTAGCACCCGGATACGCCACGCGATTGAATCGGGGCAAGTGGAACTGGCCAACTCGATGCTAACGGCGGACTATCGAATTCGAGGTCGTGTGTCTCGGGGTGACCGGCGGGGCCGGGAGATCGGTTTCCCGACGGCCAATCTGGTCGACTGCGACGTCTTGCTACCTGGCCCAGGCGTTTTTGGGGGTCGCGCCTTCGTGGGCGATTCCGCGTATGATGCCGCTCTGCATCTGGGACCGCTGCCCACCTTTGGTCAAGGCGAAAGTCGGGCCGAAGTGCATTTGATCGGCTACTCCGGTGACTTGTACGGACGGACCTTGGAAGTAGAGTTGGCGACACGAATCCGAGACATCGAACGATTCGATGACGTTGACGCCCTCACTAGGCAGTTGCGACACGACGTCCGGCAAGTGAAGCAATGGCTTCAGGATCACCCGCGCCGGTGATTCGGAACCATCATTTGTCTCTGCACCGATAACCCACGATCCCTTGCGAGAAACTGAATGGGCGTTAATTGGAAAGCGTTCGTCGATCAGATCAGTCATTACCAGACGTTTGTCTTGGTCAGCCACATTCGTCCCGACTGCGACGCCTTGGGCAGCGAGTTGGCGATGGCCGAAGTCCTGCGGGCGGTCGGCAAGGATGTCCGCATCATCAATGCCCACCGCGTACCGCCATCACTTCAATTCCTGGATCCTGCCGGCCGAATTGAGGTGTTGGGTGACGATGTTGAGGCGGAAGACATTTCGGCGGATTGCATCATGATTTTGGACACCAGCGCCTGGGCGCAGCTGGGTGACATGGGCGACGTCATTCGGGCTTCGCGAGCCGACAAGATGGTTCTGGACCATCATGTTGGTGAAGACGAACTGGGGGCGACGATGTACAAGGATTACCAGGCGGAGGCGACAGGCCACTTGGTCGTCCAGGCCGCGGACGCTCTGGATGTGCCACTGAAGCGATCTTGGGCCGTTCCCGTATTCGCCGCGATCGCCACCGATACGGGCTGGTTCCGCTTTGGCAGCGTCACCGCCGAAACCTATCGCGTGGTCGCACGCTTGATCGACGCCGGTGTCGTTCCCAGTGAAGTTTACGGAGACCTCTATGAACGCGACACGCTGGGTCGACTGAAGCTACGTGGTTTGATTCTCTCTCGCACGACCGCCGAATTGGACGGCGCATTGGTCTACACCCACGTGGAGAAGCAAGATTTTGACGCAGTTGGAGCCTTGCCAAGTGATACCGAGGACGCGATCAACCTGACGCTATCGATCGGTGGCACCAAAGCGGCAGTCATCTTTGTCGGTCAACTGCGAGGTGGGTTCAAGCTGAGCTTCCGCAGCCGTTGTGGATTGGATTGCAACGAAATCGCACGCCAGTTCGGGGGCGGCGGCCACAAGGCCGCCGCCGGAGCGGTACAAGAATGCACCTTGGATGACGTTAAGTCTCGAGTGCTTCCGGTGGGTGGGGAGAAGCTGGCCGCCGTCTTGGA
>JBCCUO010001037.1:0-1512 GCA_039196805.1 Planctomycetota bacterium
CCTCGATTCGTTGGCGGCGACAGATGACCCCGAGATGATCGGTCGCATAGGCGGCTACGAGATCAGCGGCGTGGTCGGCGTCGGCGGCATGGGAGCCGTCTTGAAAGGATTTGACAAGTCGCTTCGGCGTGTTGTCGCCATCAAAGTCATGGCTCCGCATCTGGCAGGAAGCGGTTCGGCTCGAACTCGATTTCAACGCGAAGCTAGAGCCGCGGCAGCGATCACGCACGACAACGTGATTGATACGTACGGAGTCGCGGAGGCGAACGGGCTGCCCTATTTGGTGATGCCCTTTGCGCGGGGCCCGTCGCTTCAGAAGCGAATCGACGAAAGTGGTCCGCTGGCAGCCATCGAGGTCGTTCGAATTGGTCGGCAGATTGCATCCGGTCTGGCTGCGGCTCACGAGCAGGGCCTGGTCCATCGTGATATCAAGCCGGCCAACATCCTTCTGAATGAGGGGATCGAGCGACTTTGGATCACTGACTTTGGAGTCGCCCGCGCGATCGACGATGCTTCGATGACGCAGACGGGAGTGATTGCCGGAACGCCGCAATACATGTCGCCTGAACAGGCACGTGGGGAATCGGTCGATCATCGTAGCGACCTATTTAGCATGGGCAGCGTGTTGTACACGGCGTGCACGGGGCGTCCGCCCTTTCGCGCTGAGTCAGCCTATGGAATTCTCCGACGCATCACCGACTCCGACCCGCGTCCGATCCGCGAGATTAATCCCAACATCGCCGCTTGGTTGTGCGGAATCATCGGGCGTCTGATGGCAAAGCACCCAGGGGATCGCTTTCAAGATGCGAACGAGGTGGCAGGCTTGATGGAAGGATGTCTTGCCCATCTACAGCAGCCGACTCACGCGGAGCTACCGCCAAGTGTCAAGCTAGCCGAGCCGGAAATGCAGGCCCAAGTACGTCCAAGCAACACGGCGACACAAGCCCCACGCGCCATGGTCCATCCGCACCGCTCACGACCAAGACGCACCGCCGCGTGGGCGCTGATCACGATTGCGCTGCTCGTCGGCTTGGGTTTCCTCGGATTCGAAATGACCAAACCGGTTGACATCGCAGGACGCTGGGAGGGTGAGAAGTGGAGCAATGTCAAGCTCTCGTCGGTCGAAGAGGCACGGGACTGGTACACGGGGGCATTCACTAGCGCGGAAGGTCGTCGAGGTGCGCTGCAACTGGAGTGGTCTCGCCTGCAGCGACGCTACAACGGCCGCTGGAAGGTTGGTGACGTCCATTCCGGCTCCATCACGCTACGTGTCCGGGACCGTGAAGTCCGGGGTGCGATTTCCACTGATCCAGACTCGCGGACGACCGCGAACGAGCCCCGGCTTCGCGAGTTTTCTTGGCGACGCGGGGTCGTCGAGACGAGCCAGGTTGAAGGCTCTTCGCTAATCGACGGTCAAGCAGGCAAGCCGATTTCGATCCAAAGCAGCGTATTGGGTCGGATCATTCGATGGGGCGAAGGAATCGTCGAGAACGCTCGAGTGTCATTTGGAAC
>JBCCUO010001038.1:0-1508 GCA_039196805.1 Planctomycetota bacterium
CGAAGTGGTGCAGGATCGTAGATGTTGACGCTGAGCATCCAAGGTACCGAGCGATGTTGCCGGATGAACTCGATCGAACGCTCGGATGCCCAGGTTGTCTGGTGCAGTTCGGTGGGCACCCTTTCTTCGCTGTTGCGCAACTCATCAAGGTTGCCGCCTTGCGCCCTCACCCAATCCGCGTAGTCATGACCAGTTTGCCAGTCATCGCGGGGTGCGTGGCTGAACTTCCAGTACGAATAGCCGTCATCCAGACGGGGCTCGGTGCGATGCCCCGAACTCTGCAAATGAAACTTACCAACCAAGCCACATTCGTAACCCCCGCCGGCCAACAACTTCGAAATCAGTGTCGGTGAGTTAGGGAACGTTGCATTCCCATTGCGAGTGTTGTGAATCTTAGACGGGTACATGCCCGTCATGAAGCTGGAACGACTCGGTGTGCAGATTGGGCTTTGGCAGTAGGCGTGCGTAAAGGCGACGCCCTCGCTCACAAGCTGATCGATTGTCGGCGTCTGCACATACGGGTTCCCCAAGGCTCCGATCGTGTCGAATCGTTGCTGATCGGTGCAATACCAGAGGATGTTAGGGCGTTTCTGTGTCATGTCGATCGGCGATAGAAGCCAGACGGCTGCGAATGGTGATCGCCACGATCACGCATGCGATCAGCAGAAAGAGAACGGAGACAGGGTTCGTCACCAGCGGCAGGTAGCTTCCGCCCGACAGCATCAATGCCTCGCATAGTTTCTTCTCGGCGATCGGTGCGAGCACGAACCCGATGACGAACGGAGCCAACGGAACCTGCCATCGTTGTAGCAGATATCCGACCAGCCCAAACGCTAGCATGACGGCGACATCAAACCCTCGATTGCCTAGCGCGAATGCCCCAACAACACAGCAAGCCAGGATGGCGGGCAAGAGCACCGAGCGTGGCACGAACATTAGCTTGGCAAGCTGTCCGGCCAGTGCCAGCATGATGATTGCCATCGCCAAGTTGGCAAACAAGACCGTTGCGATCATCGCATTGACTTCCAACGGATTGCTTTTGAACAACAGCGGACCGGGTTGCACGTTGTGGATCATCAAAGCCCCCAGCAAAATGGCGTCGACAACGCTTCCTGGGATGCCCAGTGCAATCAGGGGAATCAACGCGCCCCCCACGGTCGCATTGTTAGCGGCTTCGGAAGCAACGATGCCCTCTTCGCTGCCGCTTCCGTACCGATCTGCGGCGCGCGAGATGTTCTTGGCGACCGTGTAGGCCACCACCGATCCGATGTTGGCTCCGACTCCAGGTAACAACCCAATCCAGGAACCGATCAGCGATGATCGCAGCAAGTTGAACCACTGAGTACGCAGATCATTCCATGTGACAAACATCCCTTGCCGCGACATCTCGATGGTTTGCTTGTCTTGAGCAGGTGAGATCACTTCGCGCGGGGGCTGGTTGAGCGCGTCGTGCGCGGTTTGCTCCGGCTCGTGTTTCCGAGCGGCGGGGAGGTCCGGGGCGCGGCGCG
>JBCCUO010001039.1:0-1507 GCA_039196805.1 Planctomycetota bacterium
ACACACGTTGCTCTTGCGATCTTGGCTGTCGTGTTAGGTGGAATCCAGGCGTGGCTGTTTTCCGATACGGCCACAACGGCACAAATGCGTACGATTGAACAGCAGGTCCAGCAGCAGATCGAACAGCAAGAGGCCGAGGCCGCCAGAGTGAAGTCGTTGGAGGAGACGTTGTCTGTGGCCCCGATGTAGTTGGCCTATTCACGCGGGTCGGGCGGTTCCGATGTAGTGAGTGCCAAGCAAGCTTGGAAAAGGCCGCAAGACGAAACGCTCGATCGACTCGAAGACGAATCCCGCTTCCGCGAGCATCAGCGTCGGGTCGCGATTGAGGTGGCAACCCATTGCCATCATTTTCCATCCCGGGGTCAGGCGGTTTTGCCACCGTGCTGCGGCTGCCTTCATCGCTCGACCGTGCTCGCAAAGCAGCAACCGGCCGCCTGGCTTCAGTACTCGCCTGACTTCCGAGAGCACGGCGGTTGGGTTCTGTACCGAACACAAGGCGTACGTCATCACCGCGGAATCTGCGGTGTTGCTTTCAATCGGCATCGACTCGGCGGCTGACGAAATGCACTCGACGGCGGGTCTGTCACAGCGGGGCGACCGTTCACACATCCGCAGCATCCGCTCGTTCGGGTCGATGCCCAGAACTCGAGTGACCTGATCGAGGCGATAGTGTGGCAGATTGAGCCCTGAACCAATGCCCACTTCCAGGACGACGCCGTGAGCTTGCGGCACGATCTTGCGGCGCTGGTGCGTGAACGGACGCATCGCGCACAAGCGACTAGCCATGCGAGGGGCCATCGTGCGCGAGTAAAAGCTATCGTGTCGGTCGCTCATCGGATCGTTTGGGGGATGGCATTCCGATCGTTTGTAATCTCACGGGCGAGGATCAAAACAGACAATCGATGCTTTGCCAAGCGGACGGCAACGCCGGCATGTGACAAGAAATCGGGAAAATCTCGACCGGTCACCCGCCCCAGGGCGTGTTGACCAAGATCCCGAAGTAGATCCCGGCGTCAACGGAATCGTCCAAGCCCTCTCGAGTCGACACACCAGCCTGAATGCCACCTTCGATCCCCACACGAGTTCGCTGGTCCAAGCGGGTGTCGGCAGTTTCGATCAGTTCCCGGGAAGGTCGACCAAGCGGAAACTCGTAGCGAATGCCGGCAGACAGTGTTGAAACCGGAGCGCTGCCGTTCTGGCTGTCTCCGTTGTTCAGGGCCGTGGTGATGCCTAGCCCCACGGTCCCGCCAACCCGCCAGCCCAAAGCGGACAGGTGAGCGGGCTTGCCGAACGCTTCGGCAAACCGTTCGCTGATCAACGGCATTGGGAAGTAGAGTTCCACCACGTCTAGCGACGCCAGGATGGCGCCATCATTGAACAAGTCGAACTCGTCGTCGTTGCTTCGCTTCAGGTCCGTGAAAATTCGTGCCTTGGGCTGGAAGAACCGTACTTCCGGTAATCGAAGCATCCCCGGTTCAAGCAATTGTCCCTCCAGTGATGAGAGCTG
>JBCCUO010001040.1:0-1503 GCA_039196805.1 Planctomycetota bacterium
AGGCCCCGCCCGCGGCCGACGTCCCGGTCGATTCGCCGCCCCTGATCGAGCATTATGACAAGTTCACGCAAGGGGGAGGGAAGGTGCTTCTCTGTCCACACTGCGCCAAGTCGGCTCGACTGTCCGATCCGGGCCTTAAACGAAACGCCGAGATCGGCACGGTTGCGAAACTTGGCGCGATGCTGATCGAGGCGGACAAGGTGCTGGACTACTGATGGACGTAACGTCGGTCCGGGACGTTACCCGCGAATCGAAGCCGAGTCGCGTCGGCCAAGGGGACAACCCGTGGCGTCAGAGGCCGGTAGTGCTCTCGCGCGTCGGCCACGAGACAGCGGACGTTGCAACCTACCGGTTCGTGCATGCTGGAGGCGAACCCGCGCCGTTCCAAGGACGGCCCGGTCAGTTCAACATGCTGTACGTTCCCGGTGTTGGCGAAGCGGCGATTTCGATCAGTGGCGATACGACGGATCAGAGTCAAGCTGTGCACACGATACGTCACGTCGGCAACGTCACCGGTTCAATCGCGCAGCTGGACGTGGGAGACTCCATCGGCTTGCGAGGTCCGTTCGGCTCCGGGTGGCCGATCGATCCGTGCGTTGGAGACGATATCATCTTGGTCGCCGGCGGAATCGGCCTCGCTCCTCTCCGCCCGGTCGTCTACGAATTGATTCGGCGACGAAACGCGTTCGGGCGGATCACGGTCCTGATCGGATCACGAACACCACAAGACCTGTTGTATCCGTCCGAGTATGCCAGTTGGTCGCAGGCCGACATCAACGTGGAGGCAACCGTGGATCGAGCCGAATCGGACTGGGCCGGCGACATCGGAGTGGTCACGCTTTTGTTGGATCGTCTGGAATTGAACAGACCGCTTGAAACAACCCTGATGACGTGTGGGCCCGAAGTGATGATGGCCTATGCAATCCAAGCGGCTCTCCAGCGTGGCCTAAGTCGGTCGAAGCTTTGGATGTCAATGGAACGGCATATGAATTGTGCGATTGGCAACTGTGGTCACTGCCAGTACGGACCTCACTTCGTATGCACTCAAGGGCCCGTGATGCGTTACGATCGCGTCGAGACTCTCCTAAAGGTTGATGCTCTATGAATGCCAAACAGGGAGTGCGAAAACGATTGGCGGTCTTCAAGTTTGCTTCGTGCGATGGCTGCCAGCTGTCACTGTTAAGCTGTGAAGTTGAATTGCTGAAGCTAGCCGACTCGGTCGAGATCGCTCATTTCTTAGAAGCGAGCAGTCGAACGTTGCCCGGACCGTACGACATCACGCTGGTTGAGGGGAGTATCTCGACGAACAAGGACCTTGAACGAATCCGAATGATTCGGCAGCAGTCTCAGCAACTGGTCACGATCGGCGCCTGCGCCACGGCGGGCGGCATCCAGTCGCTTCGCAACGCCGCTGATCACCAGCAGTACTTGCAAACCGTGTACGCGAGTCCGCAGTACATTGACTCGCTGGCAACCAGTACCGCGATCGCTGATCACGTGCCG
>JBCCUO010001041.1:0-1500 GCA_039196805.1 Planctomycetota bacterium
CCTGGATCGGACGGGTCTTGGATAACGTTCGTGAGGTTGCCGCTGAACTCCGCCTGCCCTGCCGTCGTGAGCGTGCCGAATCGATAGTTTCCCAAGGCAGCATTGGACCCGGTGAAGACGCCGGTGAGCGACGGAATTCCGATCGTCGTTCCCGATTGGCCATCGCGGTTTAGGACCAGCGAGCCATCGCCCGAAACACCCGGGATCGTGAGGTCCACTCCGGTGGTGTTGAACGGAGTGCCCGCCAACAGCGTGATGTCCTGAATCGCGACACCGGGAATCAAGGTTTCCCCAGGACCAATCGGGGCAGCGTTGGCAGCTGCCGCCCAGCTGGCAACCAGCAAGGTGGCGGGAACGATGAAATTTCGCATTCGATGTCTCCGGTGAAGCTTGTGTGAACAGCGGATCGCCGAGCTGGCCGATCAGCCGATGGCGTCTCGCCTGATGGGACTTCGCGAACGCCACAATCGCGACTTGCTCCAACGTCCCCTGATTGATTGGCGTGCAATGGCGGGGAGATGCCTCACCGATTTCGCAAAACTTGCGGAGTCGGAATGTGCCTCACAGCGAATTTCTTGCGGAAGGTTTGAACTTGGTTGAGGCAGATTAATCGCCGAAGACGCCGAACACTCCTAGACGCTCACACCCTTCGGCACTCGTTCACTTCGATCGGCAACATTGATGAAGACTCCAGATTCCATCTTGGCGGTGATCGTTGGCACCGCGATCCAGATTTCGTTCTGCTTCTCGAGTCCACTGGCATGCGCGGATGTTGTTTATGGCATGACCTTTGACGGAGAGTTGTACTCGGTCTCAACCACGGACGCCCACGCCGAGCTTATCGGTCAAGCCACCATCGGCGGTGTGCTTTCAGGGCTGGAGTACGACTCATCCACAGGCCAGCTCCTTGCGTTGACGGCGGGAAACGCCGGAGCCAGCACGTCGCTCTATCGCGTTGATCCTGTGACCGCGGTCACGACGGAGATCGGACCAACAAACTGGCCCGTCATCTATGAAGGAGCTTTACAGTTCGCTCCAACAGGTGAACTCTACGCGCTCAACGGAGCGGACAGTGACACAGATCTTACCGAGTCGCTGCTGCAGATCGACGTCCAGACGGGAGAGGCAACTCGTGTGGTCCGTCTGATCAACGACGATTTGCAGATCAACGGATTAGCCTGGACTCCCAGCGGACTGGTGGGCATCGATGATCGATCGGACAGCTTGTTATCGATCGACCTGCAAACCGGCGCGACAACCCTGTTTGCAGAGACGCCGATCAACCCGGGGTTCTATGGCGGGATGGCGAACGGATCCGAGGGCACCGGCTACTACACGGCGTTTGACGGCACGTTGCACGCGTTCAATTTAGTGGACGGATCGTCCAGCCTGATTGGCGACACCGGACAATTCTTCGGTGGGTTGGCTGTCGTCCCTGCCGCCATTCCGGAGCCGTCGAGCGGACTGGCGTCCGCATTGATCGTTTGTTCGTATCTGTTC
>JBCCUO010001042.1:0-1500 GCA_039196805.1 Planctomycetota bacterium
CAAGGATGGCGACGGCATCACGGTTGGGGATCCAATTTACGATACCCAGCAAGGAGGCCGAGGCAAGAAGGGCGCTCAACCGTTCCAATTGGTTCGCACGGTCTCAACCACCGGGCTTTCGATCTCTGCCGAGGCCATCGTGGAAGACGGTGGGCAAGAACTCGTGCTCAAGCTGGACAACTTTCGTGCGGGAGATCGGATCGAATTCACACTCGACGTCGACGAGGTCCTACGCAACTCTCCCGATCTTGCCATCTTCAATGATCGACTTGATGTGATCACTTCAGGGCAAGAGTTCCAAGACTCGATTCTGGAAGCCACTTTCGACGCTCCCCACTACGAACAAGCGACGGCCGACGCGATCTTCCTGAACGACTACGGCAGTCCCGACCAGACTTACGGACTGAACCTGCCTCCAGACCATGGATCAGGTGTCGACAGTCGCCCGGACCGGTCCGCCGCTGCGGTCGCTGCGACGAACCAAGTGCCCAAACCGGTGTCGATCAGCGGCCATGTCTGGTTGGACAATGATCTTGACCTGAATCGGGATTCGGGTGAATCAGGCTTGCCAGGCGTCCTGTTGTCACTTTGGCGAAAGGACGATCAGGGGACTTTCGTAGACACCGGGCATCGCGCGACCACGGACTCCAATGGTCAATATCGGTTTGACCGTAGCTTGGGTCTGCGACCGGGAAACTATCAAGTCGTCGAAACCCAGCCAGACGATCTGTTCAGTGTCGGATCCGTTGCCGGAACAGTCGACGGCCTGCCCATGGGAAAAAGCGGGTCAGTCAACGTGCTGACCGACATCGTCATTCCGCTGGGCGATACCGACGCGGTGGACTACGACTTCGCCGAAGCGGCCCCCGCTCGGATCGGTGGGTTTGTCTATCGCGACGACAACGACAACGGGCGACGTGAGTCCGGGGAAATTGGGATCGGTGGTGTTCGGGTTCAGCTGGTCCCGATCGACACGCTGGTCAACCAAGATCCTCGCATCGCCGTGACCTCCGGCGATGGTTCCTACCTGTTTGAAGATCTGTCTCCAGGCACCTATCGACTCGTCGAGTTGGATCAGCCAGCTGGGCTAACCGACGGCACCGATTCCGCCGGGACGGTGTCAGGTGTTGTCGTTGGAACGGCCGTCAATCCGGGTGATGAGATTCGCTCGATTCAGTTGGGCGGTGGCGACGTCGGAGTCGAGTACAACTTCGGCGAGCTTCCACTGGGTTCGATCAGTGGATCTGTCTATCTGGCTGGTCCCGGCGAGGATTGTCATCGCAGCGATGACGGTAGCGCGCAGCCGCTCGCGGGAGTCGTGGTTGAGCTGCAGACCGCGACCGGTGTCTTTGTGGCTCGAACAACAACGGACTCGTCCGGTGACTACCGGTTTGACGACGTGCCAAAGGGCCAGTATCAGGTGGTCGAAACAACACCCGACGGCCTAATTGACGGCGGAGCTTTTCCAGGGAGCATCTCAGGTGTCAACGTTGGTGCTGC